>CALEIS010000136.1 GCA_937877675.1 uncultured Clostridia bacterium
CGGCGGGTCGTCGAGGACGCCGACCCCTACAACAAGCTCCCCTACAAATTCAAATTTGAAATTTACATCGAGGCAACAAAAAAGCCACTCGTTTGAGTGGCTTCATTTTTATTAGTCGTTTGTGTAAGGCATGAGAGCAATCTGACGAGCTCTTTTGATAGCTGTTGTAAGCTCTCTCTGATGATATGCACAAGTGCCTGTTACACGGCGAGGAAGAATCTTTGCTCTTTCTGATGTGTAACGACGAAGCTTTGCTGTATCTTTGTAGTCGATTTTCTCAACTTTTTCTACACAAAATGCGCAAACTTTTTTACGACCTTTTCTGTTAGGTCTTGCGTTCTTATCGTATGCCATTATAGTTTTCCTCCTATATTCAGATTAAATCAGAATGGGAGTCCCTCGTCATCGTCTGCAAATGGGAATCCCTGGTTGTCGTCTGGTAAAACTGAGAAGCTGCCTGCATCTGCGCTCTGGTAAGAAACAGCTGGTGCTGATTCCTGTCTTGCGCCAAAGTTATTACCACTTTCACTCTTGCTGCCGCAGAAAGATACGTTATCAGCTACAACATCATAGTTTGTACGCTTATTTCCGTTCTTATCTTCATAGTTGCTAACCTGAAGTGAACCCTGAACAGCAATCATCTGACCTTTTTTGAAAAATCTTGTCACAAAATCTGCTGTTTGTCTCCATGCTACAACATTAATAAAGTCAGTTTGTCTGTCTTCACCCTGTCTCTGGAAACGACGGTCAACTGCAACAGTAAAACGTGTTACTGAAACACCACTTGGTGTTGTACGGAGTTCTGGGTCAGCAGTAAGTCTGCCCATAATAATTACGCTGTTTAACATAAATTTTTACCTCCGATTACTTCTTAACGATTAATGTACGGAGAACACCGTCAGTAATCTTTGCAACACGCTCAAGCTCTGCTGGGAAACCTGCTTCTGCTTCATAGTTGAAGAGAACATAGTAACCTTCAGCTTCGTCATTGATAAGGTATGCAAGTCTTCTCTTGCCCCACTCATCAACGCTTTCAAGAGTGCCGTTTGATTCAACAAGAGCCTTGAATTTTTCTGCAAGCTCTTTTGCAGCTTCCTCACCCTTTGAAAGTGAGTAAACCATAATAGTCTCATACTTTGACATTCTTTTACACCTCCTTATGGACTTTGCCCCCCAAACTCTCCTTGGGAGGAAGGATATGGATTCCGAAAAATTATCCATAGCAAATATGAATTATAACAAAAAAGGACTTGCAAGTCAAGTCCTTTTTTCTTTATTTTTTATTTATCTTTTTCTCTCTTACAATAAGCTTCTCCTGGAATTCTCCGTCACACTTTTCAACGATTACCATAAAAATAGTAACATAAAGCAAGTATGGAATAGGGCAGAAAATTCCTGGGTTAACAAGTGACATCATCTCAAGGCTGATATATGACAAGAAAATTGTCATATTAAAGAGTGTAGCCTTGCGCCAGATTAACATATTTCGCTTAATAAACTGATATAAGAATGCGATTATTCCCACAGCACCAAAACTTGCGCAAACCTGAATTGGTGCACAGTGATACCAACAAAGAGCAAAATCTACCGAAGCATGAACATCACGATTGCCCATATAGCCTAAACCTGTACCAAAAACTGGATGTGACAAGAAGTCGTTAATACCACGAGCATAGTGAATTGCACGGATTTCTGTACTCTCACCCATAAGGAAACCATTGACTGCATTAAACAGTCGGTCGATTGTATTTCCCAAAAATCCTGTAATCTGTGGTGCAAAAGCAAGGCATCCAAACAATGCACAAGCACAGATAATAACATATGCTAATCTTCTTCTCCTATCGTAAAGCATATACATTACGATACACATTACAATCTCAACAGAACCAAAAACCATTCCTCCACGTGAGCCTGTAAGCAAGATAGCCAGATAGAAGAGAAATCCCATAACTGTTGCATAAGACTTCTTATTTGCCATTAAAAACGCAAATGGGATTGTTATCATCAATATTGTTGAAGCATTGTTTCTCCATTGCATGAAGATAATTCCACCCACATCAATAACTTCATTGATATTGATAATGTAATATGAGAAAACCATATATGTTGCGAAACATCCGGTCATAACCATTATTTTTGTAAGATATTCAATAAGAGAATAGTTTCGCTCTTTTCCATTGATATGAGCATAGAAATAGGCATAAATCAACACCATACCAAATCCAAGTCCTATCATATGATAAAGGGATGTTGGTGCAAAGTACTCCTTAGGTAAAATAAATCCAAGTCCACCCAGTAAAATCGCTATAGAAACAAACACCATAGGTTTAAAAACAGCACCTTTTGTTGTCAATCGCTTTCTATATGCAATCAATGGTAACAAAAGAATAGGAAATACAGGCGCTATATACCACTTAAATGACATAAAAGCATCAAAGGAGTCATAACACTTGATTGCCACCAACGCTGTCAATGATAGCGGTGCTAAAATTGCCATAATATCGTCACTTAAAGCAAAACAGATAGCCGCAATATAAACACAGAAAATTGTACCCTTAATTTCAATTTGTTGGTCAGGAAAAAGAGCAGCAAGAGTTGTAATCACTGCACAAACGCAAAACAACAAAGCCATCCATTTATCGCCTAAAAGGAATGCTCTGATTTTCTCTATTCTCTTTAAGGATTTTTCTGATTTAAAAAACAATTCCATAAGAAAATACTCCCACACATATATCGTTATAATTATAACGAAATTAGACATGTTTTCAACAGTTGTTACAATTCTTTAATAATTATTACAAAATTCTTACAAAACTATAATTCACAATTTGTTAATCGATTATCTATTTTTTAAAAACAAATTTATGATATATTTCATACATAGATTCCCACAGATATTTACTCGGACACAACACCATTATCTAGTGTGGAATCGAGTTTTTCATTTTCATTCTCCTTTTCATGTGCTTGTAACAGCACAAAAAAAGCTCCTACCTTTTTAGGGTAAGAGCTTTTTATTTTATTTATATTTATTTAGCAAACTTTCTTTGAATTGCCTTAACGAATTCAACGATTGGAATAATGAGGAATGCAAGTCCAAGTGAGATTGCATATTCTGTCATTGAAAGCTGTGTGAATTCAAACATATTTGCAAGGAATGGAATTTCAACAACTGCTGTTGTAAGAAGGAATGAACCAATCATAGCGCCATAGAGAGCGATATTGTGGTGACCCTTAAATACCATTGCAACTGCTGAACCACGCTGTGAACGCATGTTAAATGAGTGGAATACCTCACACATTGCCATTGTGAAGAATGCCATTGTCATACCATCTTCACTTTCTGCGATATTTCTAAAGATAAGATGTCCTGTTTCAATGTATTCACCGATATAGAATGCGATTACTGTAAGGATTGAAACGATAACGCCCTGATAGAAGCAGTCAAAACCAAGACCACCTGCAAAGATACCATCATTTTTACTTCTTGGCTTTCTTCTCATGATATTCTCTTCTGGTTTTTCAAGACCGAGAGCAAGTGCTGGGAAACAGTCTGTTACAAGGTTAATGAAAAGAAGATGAGGTGCACGAAGAATTGTAAAATTCATAATTGTTGCAAAGAAAATTGAAACAACTTCTGAAAGGTTTGAACCGAGAAGGAACTGAATTGCCTTACGGATATTATCGTAAATTCTTCTACCTTCACCAACCGCTGAAACGATTGTTGCAAAGTTATCGTCAGCAAGAACCATATCTGCAACGTTCTTTGTAACGTCAGTACCTGTGATACCCATACCAACACCGATATCGG
>CALEIS010000137.1 GCA_937877675.1 uncultured Clostridia bacterium
ACAAGCTTCTCTTCGAAATGACTGCAAAATACGGTACACCTTATTTCTCAAACTACATCAACAGTGATATGGAACCTTCAGACGTTCGTTCAATGTGCTGCCGTCTTCGTCTTGACCTTCGTGAACTTCGCAAGAAGTCAGGTGGTTTCTTCGGTAGTGGTGAATCAACAGGTTCAGTTGGTGTTGTTACAATTAACTTACCAAGAATTGCTTACCTTGCAAAGGACGAAGCTGATTTCTATGCTCGTCTTGACAAGATGATGGATATTTCTGCTCGTTCACTTAAAGTTAAGCGTGATGTTATCACAAAACTTCTTGATGCAGGTCTTTATCCATATACAAAGAGATACCTCGGTACATTCAACAACCACTTCTCAACAATTGGTCTTGTTGGTATGAACGAAGTTGGTCTTAATGCAAATTGGCTTAAGGCTGATATGACAACAGAAAAGACACAGCAGTTTGCAAAGGATGTTCTTAACCACATGAGAACAAGACTTTCTGACTATCAGGAACTTTACGGTGACCTTTACAACCTTGAAGCAACTCCTGCAGAATCAACTGCATTCCGTCTTGCAAAGCATGACCTTAAATACTATCCTGACATCATTACAGCAGGTCGTAAAGAAGGCGAAACACCTTACTATACAAACAGCTCACATCTTCCTGTTGGCTATACACACGACATCTTTACTGCTCTTGATATGCAGGATGAACTTCATACACTTTACACATCAGGTACAGTATTCCATGCATTCCTTGGTGAAAAACTTCCTGACTGGCAGGCTTGTGCAAATCTTGTTAAGAAGATTGCATCTAACTACAGACTTCCATACTACTCAATTTCACCAATTTACTCAATTTGTAAGAATCATGGTTATATTGCAGGTGAAGCATTCACTTGCCCACACTGTGGTGAAGAAGCAGAAGTTTACTCAAGAATCACTGGTTACTATCGTCCTGTTAAGAACTGGAATGATGGTAAAGCACAGGAATACAAGGACAGAAAAGTTTACGATATTGCTAACTCACACCTTACACATGACGTTACAGAAAATGAAGTTTGTGAATGTGTTGAAGCTGAACAAGTTGTAGAATCTGCAGATGGAACATTCCTTTTCACAACAGCAACTTGTCCAAACTGTAAGATTGCTTGTTCTTTACTTGACAAGGCTGGTGTTGCTTACGAAAAACTCCTTGCTAACGAATATGCTGATTTGGTTAATGAATTCGGTGTTAAGCAGGCTCCAACACTTGTAGTTGTTAAGAACGGTGCTTTCGAAAAATACACAGGCGTTTCTGATATTAAGAAATTCCTCAACGCATAATTAAAATTTAAGGGATTATAATTTATGTATGATATTATAATAATCGGCGGTGGTCCTGCAGGGCTTACCGCCGCCCTATATGCTCGTAGGGCGAACAAAACAGTTCTCGTAATTGAAAAAGCAAGTTTTGGTGGACAGATTACATATTCACCAAAGGTTGAAAACATCCCTGGATTCGGGGAAGTAACAGGCAACGAATTTGCAGAAAAGCTTGTTGAACAAGTGCTTAATCAGGATGCCGAGGTTGAATGTGCAGAGGTGCTTGAGATTCGTGACGGTGACATTAAAACAGTTGTTACTGATTCAGGTGAATTTGAGGGCAAATCCATTATTATTGCAACAGGTGCAAAACACAGACTTTTAGGTCTCGAAAATGAACAGAACCTTATCGGTGAGGGCATTTCATTCTGTGCAGTTTGTGACGGTGCTTTCTATGAAGGCAAAACAGTTGCAGTAATTGGTGGCGGTAACTCTGCTTTACAGGAAGCAATTCTCCTCTCTGACCTTGCAAAGAAGGTTTATGTAATCCAGAATCTTGATTTCTTTACAGGTGAACAAAAGCTTGTGGAAAAACTCCAGAGCAAGGATAATGTTGAAATCATTCTCGGTACAGTGGTTGAAAAGCTTATTGGTGAGAATGAGCTTCGTGGAATTACAATCAAGAATGTTGCAACTGACGAAAGTTCAGATTTAGCTCTTGATGGTATGTTTGTTGCAATCGGTCTTGTTCCACAAAATGATATTTTTAAAGATGTTATTACTCTTGATGGTCGTGGCTATGTTGATGCAAATGAAACTTGCACAACAAATGCAAAGGGTATTTTTGTTGCAGGTGACTGTCGCACAAAAACTATCCGTCAGGTAATAACTGCCGCAGGTGATGGTGCTGTTGCAGCCCTCGCTGCTTGTGATTATGTTGATAGTTTCTAATTGATATATTCCTATGGTAAAAGGAAGGATAACAAATCTGTTACCCTTCCTTTTTCTCTTTTATTATTTACTTTTCAAATGGATAAACAAGTTTCATCTGTCGTCTGCATTCATCCATAATCTTCATACATTCTCTAGTTGCTTCAAACGGAATGTATGAGGATTCTTTTTTGCCTTCTTTTATTTCATTGGCAACACAGTTAAATTCTGTTATATAGTCTGTTTTACCTCTAAAAACTTTTCTGCCTTTGTCATTTTTAAGTTTTGCCTTTGATGCCATATGGAAGAAAACCGGAAGACTGATTTTACCATTTTCGCCTATAATCTTGCAATTTTCCTTTAACTTACAAAGTGACATATTCAAGGTGCATT
>CALEIS010000138.1 GCA_937877675.1 uncultured Clostridia bacterium
TAATCATAATAGGCTTGATACCTGCACCACGGCATTCAACGATAGCATCCTTAACTTCTGGACGAACAGGGTCAATCATACCTGTAAGGCCGATAAATGTCATATCGAATTCAAGAGATTCTGAATCATATGTTGTAGGAGCTACATCATATGTCTTATATGCAACAGCAAATACACGAAGAGCTTTATTACCCATTCTTGTATTCTCTTCCATAATCTTTCCACGGAACTCATCGTTCATTTCAAAGATTTCGCCATTAATGTCAACATGAGTACATTTTTTGAGAATTTCGTCAGGAGCACCCTTTGTGAACTGAACAAAACCATTACCCTTGCTATGAACAGTGGACATCATCTTTCTTCCTGAGTCAAATGGAACTTCGCCAACTCTTGGATATGCTTCAACTAATTTTGCCTTTGGAAGGTCAAGAGTTTTAGCATAGTTAATAAGAGCAACTTCATCAGGCTCACCTGTGCTCTTGCCATCTTCGTCAACTTCTGCATTTGTACAAAGAGCCATAGCTGTTGCCAACTGTTGCTCATTTGGAGCATAGTGGTCAACAACTGTCATTACATTCTGTGTAAGAGTACCTGTTTTATCTGAACAGATAATCTGAGTACAACCAAGTGTTTCAACTGCTGTCATTTTACGGATAATTGCGTTCTTCTTTGACATATTTGTAACACCAATTGAAAGAACGATTGTCATAACTGCAACAAGTCCTTCTGGAATTGCAGCAACAGCCAAAGCGATAGCAGTGATGAATGAATCAAGTGCTACATGGAAGAATTCTGGTTTTGCTTCTGGAAGAATGTACTGTGTAAGAATGTTGTATCCAAAAATAACAATACAAACACCGATAACGAGTTTTGTAAGAACTTTTGAAAGCTGTTCAAGTTTGATTTCGAGAGGAGTTTTGCCTTCTTCTGCAAGAGAAATAGCATTTGCGATTTTACCCATCTCTGTATCCATACCAGTAGCAACAACAACTGCTTTACCACGGCCATAAACAAGAGTTGAGCCCATGTATGCCATATTCTTACGGTCACCAAGAGCAACTTCATCATCGTTCTTCTTGCCCATAAGTGCATTTACAAGCTTTGTAACAGGAACAGACTCACCTGTGAGAGCTGCTTCCTCAATTTTCATACTTGCACACTCAATAATACGGCAGTCAGCAGGGATTGCATCACCAGCATCAAGAAGAATAACGTCACCAACAACTAAGTCTTCGCTCTTAACAGTTTCAACTTTACCGTCACGAAGAACTTTTGATGTTGCAGCAGACATTTTCTGCAATGCTTCAACTGCTTTTTCAGCCTTACTTTCCTGAACAACACCGAGAATTGCATTGATAAGAACAACAGCAAGGATGATGAGTGAGTCAGTAGGAGTTACGAATCCACCGTGCTCAATCATTTCTGTTGCAGCAGAAATTACAGCAGCAACAAGCAAGATGATAATCATTGGGTCCTTAAGCTGGTCCATGAAACGAGAGAACATTGAAACTTTCTTTGCTTCTGCCAACTTGTTTTTACCATTTTCCTGAAGTCGTTTTTCAGCTTCAGCAGATGTAAGACCTTCAGCGGAGCTCTTTACTTCTGCAAAAACGTCATTCACCTCATGAAGATAATGCTTCATACAAACACCTCTTTATATTTCTTTGCTTTCGCAATTTATTTATACAACATTATTAAAAACAGATTCATTCTGTTATTTTCGCACTAAAAAAGACCTTCAGCAATTTTCAGGTTGCCGAAGGTCTTGCTACCTGAATCAACAGGAACGATAACCAGCCAGTAATGGCGATTGTTGATTATCGTATAAAAGCTACTCCCCTTAGGAATTATCTTAAATTAGTATAACATCTAAAAAAGATGTTGTCAATAACTGGGACTATTAGTTTTTCTTTTGAGATTATTGTTTCACTGCACTCTCATAAACAGAAAACAGTTTTGTTGTGTATTCTTTTCTGTTTTCATATTTTATATGGTATGCCGTATCAAAAAAGAAATCCTTATCATACGCAAAATCCAGTGGTTCACCTATAACATGCTCAACAGGTATATACTTCTTCACCACATTCTGCACACTATTAAAGTATTCGTCGCTGTTCTTGATACAATATCTATCCACTGTTGGGAATGTGAGATATACCATAACATCCTTTTCTTTCATTTTTAATATAAAATCTTTAATTGCATTTAAAGTGTCAATTTTATATTCGAAAGAAATATCAACCACTTGGCGTTTATATGTTGGCTTTTTGTTCTCATGAAGACAAAAATCGCCATTTTTATCCACGCTGTTTGCAACATATATAGTATTCTCTGTTTTCATCACTTCTTTGAATGCAAACAAGGCACAATCGTTTGCTCGTGTAAAACTACGTAAGAAATTTGTGTAATAAAACTCTATTTTCTCCAACAAATTCTCTTCACATCTCAAATCAGAATCCAAGGCTGTCATATCAACATACGCCTCATTTATACTGTTGAAATCCTCGTTATAGAATTCGAATTCCAAAGGAATAATGATTACATCCCCTGGGATTGCACAATTTTCAGCGGCTTTCATGTATATTCTTAATGGAACACTTCCTGAAACAGACAGATTTACTGCCGGTTTACCCGAAAGTTCTTCAAAAGTTTTGGAATCAAATCCGAGGTTTGAAGAGGAGCCTCCAATAATTATGAACTTGTTTGTTTTTATCGACTTTGCACGTTGATATTTTTGCTCAAAAGAGCCATATAATGCCTTTGAATTATAAATTCTAGTCAGCACTACATTATTAAGACTGAATATTAAAAGCAACGCTAAAATGAGCGATGATATTTTGATGAATTTTTTCATTTTTCCTACCTCATTCGCCCTTAAAATCTAAAATATACAAAGGCACTTTGTTCAAGTGTTTTACCAAAATACAATGTTGCGAGAATCAAAATGAAATAGGTTATCCATCGCACTCCTGTTTTTTCCGAAAACAAGTAATTTTCCAATCTTCTGTTTTTACCAAAGCCATATTCGTACCAAACATAAATTACAATACTTATAAGCATAGGAAGAAAACTACTTTGACTCCACCCATTTTTTAACAAGAAATTCATAATTCCACTAACAGAAGTCATTGAAAGCATCTGTGGTATTGTTTCTGTAAATATCAACTTATAACAGAGAAGTGCATCCTCAATGGAGTTGGCTCTAAAAAGTACAAGAAATAAATTTACAAGCAAGAAACTTAAACACGCATAACAAGCAGAAAGAATTTTATTTTTGGAGATTCTCTTAATATATGTCTTTTCTATGGCTACAGTAACACCATTTACGAGTCCCCATATAGGGAATGTCCAATTTGCACCATGCCATATTCCCGAAACAACAAAAGTAATAACAGAATTGAGTGCCGTCCTTGCTTTACCTTTTCTGTTGCCACCCAATGGAATATACACATAGTCTTTAAACCAACTCGTCAAAGAAATGTGCCATCTTTGCCAAAAATTAGAAACGCTCTTAGCTGTATATGGATGATTAAAATTTTGCATAAGTTTTATACCTAACAAATTGGCACTACCCATGGCAATTTGTGTGTAACCATTGAAATCGCAATAAATCTGCACACCAAAGCAAAGCATAGCAACAATTATTGCAAGACCACCACGACCTGACAGATTTCTGTACACAGGATTTACAAAATCAGCCATTGTTTCCGCTATTAAAAGTTTAAGACAGAGACCTAACACAATATGTCGGAAGCCATTTGCCATTGTTTCGTAGTCAGGCTTCTTGAATTCTCGAATCTGCTCCATTATATTGTTACTTCTCTCTATTGGTCCTGCAACCAACTGTGGAAAAAAGGAAATAAAGCAAGATAAATTCAACAAATTGCGCTCAACTTTTGTTGCCCCTTTATAAACATCAACAACATATCCAACTGCTTGAAAAGTATAAAAAGAAATTCCTATTGGAAGAATGAACATATTCTTATATGAGGAAATGTCAATTGTCAATATCTGTGAAAGAATAAACGGTACATACTTATATAAAATCAGTGGTGAGAAGAGCAAAATCAATACGAGTGATAGTAAGGCTTTGCTTTTATATTTCTCAACAAGCAATCCGGCAAAATATGTACCCAAAATCACCAAGACAAACAATATGCTTTGCCATCCTGCTCCGTAAGCATAGAAAAACATACTTAAAAGCAAAATAACAATCTTTTTTACTGTTGAATTTTTCACTAAGAAAATTGTTGCTATAGCACCTATCAACAACAATAAATATTGCCAGGACTGAAAAAGCATACTGACCCCCACAACAATGTAATTCATAATACTTTATTATACCACAAACAATATAAAAATCAAATTTAACTTACTCTTGTCAAAATCGCTCGGAAATTGTTGAGAAAATAAAAAACCTGTGGTATAATTTAACGATGGTATAACTATTTGCAAAATTCGTCAATAAGGAGGGTAAATAATGTCAATAATCGCCATTCTCGAAACACTTGTTATCGGGCCATTAAAATTATTATTTGAAATTATTTTCCAACTTTCCAACCTTGTCATACAGCATCCTGGCTTATCTATAATTTCTCTTAGCCTTATTATGAACATCCTTGTTCTTCCGTTATACAAACGTGCTGACGATATGCAAGAGGAAGCACGTAATATAGAGAAGAAACTTCACGATGGAGTTGCTCACATTAAAAAGACATTCTCCGGTGATGAGAGAATGATGATTCTTCAGGCATATTACAGACAAAACAACTATAAACCTACCGACGCTTTAAAAGGCTCTGTTTCCTTGTTGCTACAGATTCCATTCTTTATGGCGGCATACAATTTCTTATCCAATCTCGCAGACCTGCAAGGAGCGACATTAGGTCCTATTAAAGACTTGAGCACACCCGATGGTCTTATCGTAATTGGTGGTTTTGCAATTAACCTTCTCCCAATACTTATGACATTGATAAATGTTATTTCCAGTGCCATTTATTTGAAAGGTTTCCCTGTAAAGACCAAGGTGCAGATTTACGGAATGGCTCTATTCTTCCTTGTATTCTTGTACACATCCCCTTCAGGATTAGTTTTCTACTGGACACTTAACAATGTTTTCTCATTGGGTAAAACAATCTATTACAAGATTAAAAATCCACAGTTAGTTTTACGAATACTCATCTCCTTATCCGGAATTGCAGCGCTTGTTTTTGGCTTATTCTTCTATAGGGAAACAGGAGCAAGAAAAATACTCGTTATTGCCTTTGGTATAGCAATACAATTTGTATGGCTCATTCCAGTTGTCAAGTCATTCTTAAACAAACGAGTAAAGAGCGCTGAGGCTAAGCCAAACAAAAAATTATTCGTGGCAGGTTCTTTATTCCTTACCGTTCTTGTAGGTGGATTAATTTCTTCTACTCTTATTGCTGCCTCACCACAGGAGTTTGTTGATATAACATTCTTCTATAACCCATTATGGTATATTCTCAGTACTTTCTGCTTGGCTGCAGGTACATTCTTGATATGGATGAGAGTTTTCTACTGGTTGGCAACACCAAAAGTCAAGGTGGCTTTTGAAAGAGGTGTATGGATTTTATCAATAGTAATGATTGTGAACTATATGTTCTTTGGTTCAAAACTTGGTAACATCTCTGCTACACTTCAATATGACAACGGAATGTATTTCACCATTACTGAATATGTTGTAAACACTCTTGTAATTCTTGCCATTGGCGTTATTCTTTACTTTATTGTCAAAAAATGGGGAAAACTTGTCACAAGCGTTCTTTTGATTTCTGCACTAGCAATGAGTGTTATGTGTGTTGTAAATGTATTTTCTATAAAAAAATCCGTTGATAGCATTAACATTTCCGACGCATCCAAAACTCCTCATTTTGAATTAAGTAAAACAGGACAAAACGTTGTTGTAATTATGTTAGACCGTGCTATCGGTGAATATGTGCCATATATTCTCAATGAAAAACCCGAATTAAAAGAACAGTTTGATGGATTTACATATTATTCTAACACTATTTCCTTCGGTTCAAAAACCAATTTTGGTTCCCCTCCTCTCTTAGGTGGTTATGAATATACCCCTGTTGAAATGAATAAGCGTGACACACAAACTCTTGCTTCAAAACACAATGAAGCATTACTTGTAATGCCGGTTATCTTCTCCCAAAACGGATATGACGTAACCATGTGTGACCCAACTTATGCAAATTACAATTGGATACCTGACCTAAGCCTTTTTGATGATTATCCTGATATAGATGCATACATTACAAAAGGTATGTTCATAGATGATAACCAGAAGCAAGACAGTATTGAAGGAAATCACAGAAACTTCTTCTGTTTCAGTTTCATGAAATGTATGCCTCTTGGATTGCAACCTGCAATATATAGTAACGGAAGTTACCGAAGAACGAATACGGTAGGACAAATAAGTTATTCTAACCAGATTATGTCAGGAAAGTCTCAAGCCAAAGGCTATAGCAAATCATTTATGAACACATACTCTTCTCTTACTAATATGTCAACCATGTCCGTTATATCCGAGGATAAAAAGAATACTTTTATGTTTATTTCCAACGACGTAACCCACGATACAAGTTTGTTGCAAACTCCTAACTACACACCTGCTTACGAGATTGACAACACTAAGTATGACGCTGAACATACAGGTCGTTTCACATTAGAAGATGGCAGAACATTAACTGTTTCTTCATCAGTTCAAATGCAGCATTATCATAGCAACATGGTTGCATTCATAGAAATTGGCAAATGGTTGGATTACCTGAAAGCAAACGACGTTTATGATAACACAAAAATCATTATCGTTTCTGACCACGGACAAACATTGCATCAATCAAAAGAAATGGAATTTACTGACCCTGCATTCTATGACACAAGTGCTCAAAACTATTTCCCACTTTTGTTGGTAAAAGACTTTAACAACAAAGGTTTCACTGTTTCTGATGAGTTTATGACTAATGCTGACGTACCTACATTAGCATTTAACGGATTAATTAAAAATCCTGTTAATCCGTTTACAGGCAAGCCAATTAACAGTGATGAAAAGTATGCACACGACCAATACATTATTGTTTCCATGGACTGGGATATTACTGAAAACAACGGAAACACATTCTTACCTGCACGATGGGTAAGTGTTTCTGGCAATCTATGGAATAAGGACAGTTGGAGATTCTATAATAACAATACAGTATTAAAAGAGCATAAATTCCCACAATGAAAACTTATACCCCACAGAGATTTTTCTGTGGGGATTCTTTATGTAATCCATCTTTTTGTGAATGTGGGTTATTTCTTGCCTTATTCAACTTGTAAAATCTGTTGATTTTTGTTCTGTGGATGGTATAATGATTTTATAAAATTGAGATTTCCAGATAATTTGGGTGGGGGTTTTACTATGAATAATCTTACAATTAAAGATAACGAACTACTTTTAATGCGATATACTGAACTTATCCGTATCACTCCTTGTAGTAACAATGCCATCCGTTTTCAGTCATTTCCTGACTGTCAGATTATAGACGAAAACTATACTCTTATGCCACAGAATGCAGAGGGTGTAATCGAAGAATTTGACCATTATGCTACTCTCACTTGTGGAACATTAAAGGTTAAAGTTGAGGGTAACGGAAAACTCACCTTCTATGCAAACGGCAAGAAAATCCTTGAAGAAAAGCCTGAACTCACATTCAACAGCAATTTCCGTCATTTCGATAACAAAGGTAGTGGTCTTTGGACTGCTCGTGTTACCTTTGAGCCTAATAAAAACGAGCATTTCTTTGGTCTTGGCCATTCCTGGGACAATGAATTTGACCTTAAAGGCTCGTCAATCGACATTCGTAATGTGAACGCAAAATGCACAATCCCCTATGTTTATTCATCCTTGGGATATGGTTTTATCTGGAATAATCCATCAACCGGACTTTGCGAACTTTCAAACAATCGTACTCGTTGGAGTTGTGACTGTTGTAAGTTTATGGACTTTGTTGTTATGGCGGGGACTCCTAAAGAGGTCTGCACAACCCTTGCAGACTTAACAGGTTATGCACCTAAAATGCCAGAATGGGCAACAGGCTTTTGGCAGAGCCGACTTCGTTATGAAACTCAGGAAGAACTTCTCACAGTTGCTCGTAAATACAAGGAATTAGGCATTCCCCTTTCTGCGATTATTGCCGACTATTTTCATTGGACAGAGCAGGGTGACTACAAATTTGACCCAAAATATTGGCCTGATGTTAAGGCTATGGCTGACGAACTCCACGAAATGAACACAAAGCTCATTGTGTCAATGTGGCCGACAATCAATGGTGGTAGTGAGAATTTCCACTATATGCGAAGCAACAATATGCTTATGCGTACAACTCGTGGTCCTGACAGAGTTTTTGATTTCTATGGTTGGCAAGGTGAAATTGATGTTACAAATCCTGCAACAAGAGAATATGTTTGGAGCAAATTAAAGGAAAATTATATCGACAATGGTGTTGATGCACTTTGGTTTGACGAGGCAGAGCCTGAAATTCATCCAGAACATTTTGATAACCTGATTTGGTACAAAGGTCGTGCCGATATGGTGGGACTTTTATATCCATATTACTATTCAAAAATGGCGTATGACGGATTTAAGTCCATTGGTCGTGACGATATTATAACTCTCACTCGTTGTGCATATTTGGGTAGTCAGAAATTCGCATCCCTTGTGTGGTCAGGTGATATTGAGTCCACTTTCGAGAGCCTTGAACATCAAGTTAAAGCAGGACTGAATATGGCTATGTGTGGTATTCCTTGGTGGAATACTGATATTGGTGGTTTCTATGGTGCCGACATTACAAGTGACTATTTCAAGGAACTCATTGTCCGTTGGTTCCAATTTGGACTTTTCAGCCCTGTTATGCGACTTCATGGTTCAAGAAATCGTCATTTTGAGCCAACTCCAGGACTTAAAGAGCCAAGTGGTGACCCTAATGAAATATGGAGTTTTGGTGACGATAATTTTGAAATTCTTAAAAACCTCATTTTCATCCGTGAAAAGTTAAGACCATATATCCAAAAGCAAATGGATATTGCCACAGAAAAGGGCTATCCAGTTATGCGACCAATGTTCTTTGAGTACCCTGACGACGAAATTTGTTATACACTTGACAGTCAGTATATGTTTGGTGATGACATTATCTTTGCACCAATCGTTAAACAGGGACAAACAGTAAAAACTGTGTATATCCCAGATGGTGAATGGGTGCTTACAAAGGATAAAAAGGTTTATACAAAGGGAACATACGAAATCAGCGCTAACATCGACGAATTCATTGCATTTGTGAAAGCCGAGTCGGATGTAATTGAGTGTTTTGAATAAAAATTGAAAAAACCTAAATTTATACTCCCCTTTTTTGGGGAGTTTTTGTTTTTCTGTCAATTGACTTTGGGGGATGTTTGTAATATAATTAGCGGGTTGTGAAATTTGTAATATCTTGGTGATAATTTGAAAGTATTAAAATTTATTAAGAAAAATATTGTCTTTTTTATTGCAGCATTTGTTGCAATAACATCCTGCTTTTTTGTACCACCTGACAAAGAATATCTGGGTTATTTCGACTGGAAAACTCTTTCTTGCTTGTTTATAACATTAGCAGTTATCTGTGCTTTAAGAAACATTAAATTTTTCACTATTCTTGCACGAAAGCTTGTAATGCTAACTGGAAACTTGCGCTCGTTGTTTCTTTTGCTTATTGTGATAACCTTTATAGGCTCAATGATTATTGCAAACGATATGGCACTTATCACCTTTTTGCCTTTAGGATATTTTGCACTTTCAGTTACAAAGCAAGAAAAATATATGGCATATCTGTTTGTGTTGCAAAACATATCTGCAAACTTGGGTGGTATGCTTACACCATTTGGAAATCCACAAAACCTTTATTTGTATTCATACTTCAACATACCTACTGGCGAATTCTGTATGATAATGCTCCCTGCATTTATAGTCGCTGTTTCACTTTTAATACTTGCTTGTCTTCCAATAAAGCCTATAAAATTTTCTTTAAACGAAAAATTTGGTGAAAAGTTAAACATCCCAAAAACTATTCTTTATTTAGCCTTATTCACAATCTCAATACTTATAGTTTTCAGAATAATTCCATTTATAATTGGTTTGGTGCTAATTCCAATTGTTCTTTTCTTTGTTGACCGTGAATCACTTAAAATGGTTGACTACGGTTTGTTAGGCACATTCTTCTTTTTCTTTATCTTTGCAGGTAATTTAGCACGATTAGATGTGGTAAATAATCTTATTTCATCTTTGCTTGAAAAAGACACTCTAATTGTGTCCATACTTTCATGTCAATTCATAAGTAATGTTCCGTCTGCAATTTTGCTTTCAAAATTCACAGGCGATTACTCATCCTTGCTTTTAGGTGTAAATATCGGTGGCACAGGTACACTTATTGCATCCCTTGCCAGCCTTATAACATTCAATGAATTTAGAATTTTACAGCCTAAGGAAACTAAAAAATACCTTCTTATCTTTACAGTTGCAAATATCGCATTCCTTGTTATTTTAACTGCAGTTGCTAAAGTGTTTTTATGATGCAAAAGTAAATAAAATACAATAAGCGTAGTGTTTTCACTACGCTTATTTCTTTACAAAAAAACTTGCACTATGGAAATCCGTGAGGGAGAGCCTTTACTGACAACATTGACAGTTTTTGAACAGTTTTTCTTATCAATAACAAAGCTTTACATAAGAAAAAACAAGTTAGAAGAAGACCGAAAGAAATCAGAAGAAATACAACGAAACTTTGAAAAGGTTGTAGAATACTTCAAACAACAAGCAAAAAACAAATAACTATTGAGACACACAATCCAACAAAAGCACCCTCGTAGTAAACGTATATGCTACAGAGGTGTTTTTCTATTTAAAATATATTATTTAATTTTGCAAATATCAAGATAATGGTGTATAATACATCACATAGTTACAATTTTCGCAATTCCAAAGAAACGGTGGGATACAAATGAAATTAAAGTCAAAATACTTAAGAGAATTTATTCATGAAATCCAATATAACAATCGTAACCCTAAAGACACAAAAGCTTTAGAGTTATTAGACGATATATCCACAAATCCAGAAATAGTCATAGGAAAAAATTCTTTATTATATCGTTGTAGAATCGTGTCAAACAAAAACGATATTGGTAAAGAAACTGATTTTCATGGATATGGTGCAAGTGACAGTTTTGTCCCACCACCACAAGCAACAAAAGATATGCGAGCAAATTATAGATATATTCCATATTTATATTGTGCAAACAATCCGTATATTGCATTAGTTGAAGTTAGACCATCGCTTGGCTCTCTAATTAGTATTGCAACCATTGAAGTCAATAAAACTATTAGATTATTAGACTTCACGATTCAAAAGAAACCATCACAAATGACCGATGCCAAAAAGAACCTCTTTTTAGACCTTTCAATGCTATATTCTTCTCCAGTCACAAATACTGATGACATTCTTGATTATATACCAACACAATACATAGCTGAATATGCAAAATCAAAAGGATATGATGGAATTGCTTTTTCCAGTTCATTAGTTCCAGAAGTGAATAAAAAACATCCCGAAAGATGTAATATCGTCGTTTTTAACTATGATAAATGTTCTGTAAAAAAATCTAATCTCATTTCTGTTTTAGGAATAAATATTGATAGTGAACAAGTTGATAGTGATACGCAAAAAATAGATGTGAGTAGTTTTATAGAAGAAGAATTAGATTTACTTAACCAGTATGTTAATGAAAAATATTTAAAACAATAAACCATGAATTGAAAAAATAGCGGAGTGGATTATCCTCTCCGTTTTTTCTTTATCTTGATTTTTGTTTTATGTAAGTGTTATAATTGACTTGACCAATAAGAATTTATGGAGGTGCTTTATGGGTAGTATTAGTTTACAGATGATAGATAACAGAATATCATCACATTGGTGGAAAAAGCTCATAGAGCATTTCATAAAAGTAGGAGATGCTTTTGAAATCAGATGTTGGAAAGAAGAACTTGATGAAATCCGTCAAGCATCTCTGTTCGGAAAGCCTATGGAAGATTATAACGAAATTTCTATTAAAGGTGTTGTTTCTGCAGAACTCCTCACAGAGCTTTTATCGGACGAGCCAAGCGATAAAAGTATATATAACAAGATGACAAAGTATTTCACAATAAATGTTGAAAACGATAAATGCTTCTTTTGCAGTGCTCATTACGGCACAGAAATGTATTTAGAAAGAGTTTCTAATGCTGACATTTTATTTTTTGAAAATGTAGTAAAGCAATATGATGATTGCTTTAGTGTGAGTATAGACAAATAATTTATTAGCTTTAGAAATTATCGAATAATTTTATGGAGGTGGCTTTTATGGATTCTTATTTTGTACCTATTGCATTAGGTGTGATTTGCATATTGCTTGGCATTATGAATATGAAAGGTAATATATCTTCACTGCATTGGTATCACAGACAACGAGTAACAGAGGAAAATATAAAGCCGTTTGGAAAACTCGTTGGTCTTGGAACACTAATCATAGGTGTCGCTATGATTTTGTTAGGTGTTTTCTTGTTTGCATTTGAAAAAACTCAAACAACTACATTTCTTATTGTAGGTGCTGTTTTGACAGTTGTTGGCATCTTTGTGGGATTGGGATTTAGTCTCTATGCGATGTTTAAGTACAATAAAGGAATCTTTTAAAAATATAACGATATGTAAATTGAGTTTTAATGGATTTGTTTAATATTAAAGGCGGTAATTGTATGAGTGCTTGTAGATTTATTGCTTCAGATTTCCCTTTGACAGAATTTGCACCATCGCAAGATTATCCGCTTCATATAAACATAGATGATGGCACGATATATGACGGAGGTGCTGATGATAATTATTTCCTTCAGCTCTTTACAGATGTTGAGGACTACACCGATAAAAAATATGGTGTTTCTTTAGAATGGGACTATACTGATGGAAGAGCAAAACAAATCATTGAATACATAAAAACTGCTCTGCAGAAATCAAATGTTGTTGAGTTTTGGCTCGTTTGGTTAATGGACTACTACGAATTCGAAGATAGACCTTTCATTCACAAAAAAACAATCTCCATTAGTGAATTGACCACAGAGCACATCAAAGAGATTAATGAAGCTAAAATTTGGAATACCCTCGATAAAATGTATCCCGAAAGACCTTCGTTTTATTGCTTGACAATAACTCGATAAACTGTTATCAAAGGATGTGATTTTATGAAAAAGAAAACTATATTAACAGTAGTAATTTTAATAATTTTAGTCGTTGTAATTGGCATTTCAAGATTATTTCCATCCTACGCATCTACTATAAAATCAAATTGGGGTATATCACTTCCTATAAAGGCGGTGTTAACTGAAACTTACGAAAAGGATTCCGGTGCAAGTTTCCACGGCGACGGCATTCGATACCATGTTTTTTCATACAAGTATGAGGATTACATAGATTTAATGTTTGCTTGGACACCAAATGAACATAAAACTAATTATTATCCTACAACATATGAAGCAGCTGAAGCATGGCTTGATGAAATTGATGTTCCTTCGGACGAAAGACCTGATTATGCAAACTGCATATCTTGGAACAAATCACAAGAGGATAACAGCGAAATAATCTTTTTTTGGGATAGTGATTTGAATAAACTTTATATTGTTGAGAATTTTATTTAACCAAAGGAGTGTAATTGTATGAAAAAGTTATTGTTAGTATTATCAATCGTTTTCCTTGTTCTCACATTTGTTGGTGCTATCTTTGTTCTAACATCCAACGGAACAGCCAATGCAGGATATGCAGTCATTCCTATGGTAATTGCTTTGTCTTGTTTGGCATGTTGCAGAGCATACACAAAAAAGTAATCCAATTCCACTTTATCAAATAAGTTAAAACACTACCCCACTTGAAAAATCTATTCAGGTGGGGTGCTTTTTTTGTTCAAAATCTTTTGGAAAATCTGCTCATAATTTCTACAAAAAGTGTGATACTAATATCACATTTAATTTGTAAAAAAGGAGTATTCATATATGAAAGCAACTGGGATTGTGAGAAGAATAGACGATTTGGGAAGGGTTGTTATTCCGAAAGAGATTCGTCGCACTATGCGAATCCGTGAGGGCGACCCGTTGGAAATTTTTACCGCTGCTGATGGCGAGGTTATTTTTAAAAAGTATTCTCCCATTGGTGAGTTATCAGAATTTGCGAGTCAATACACGGATGTATTGCACA
>CALEIS010000139.1 GCA_937877675.1 uncultured Clostridia bacterium
GTCTTAATTCTTTCCATAGTAATATCTCCTATCTGAATAATATCAAATATTTACAAAGAGAGTATATCACATGGCATTTTTACTGTCAAGAGAAATGTTGACATCCCATCTCAAAAGTGATATATTTACTACGCAAATTACTAGGGGGAGTGATGTGCGTGAATGTAAATAAAAATATAAAAAAATACGCACCTGACTTTCTGCGTGTAACACTTGTCAGTGTGCTTGTAGGAATAGCGAGTGGACTTGTGGGTACAGGCTTTGTAAAAGCAATTGCCTATGTGACAGGTGTAAGAGAAAATACAGGATGGATTCTTTATCTTTTACCTGTTTTTGGTCTTGTTTTGACTCTTGTTTATGACCTTTTAAAGGTGTATGGAGTTGGAACAAATCACATTATAAAAAGTGTTAGAGCAGAAGAAAAAGTTTCACCATTATTGAGTATTGCAATTTTCGGTGGTACAGTGCTTTCACATTTTGGTGGTGCATCTGTTGGCCGTGAGGGTGCTGCACTCCAACTTGGTGGTAGCTTGGCTGAGTTTTTTGCGAGAGTTTTTAAAATTCCTGAAGATTTTCGTCGAATTGTTGTTATGTGTGGCATGACTGGACTTTTTTCAGCACTTTTTGGCACACCCTTTGCAGCAATTATATTTGTGCTTGAAGTTGCACATGTGGGTATGCGTTGTCTTGTGGCAGTAATTCCTGCAACAATTTCAAGTTTTATTGCCTTTATAATTGCAAATAAACTTGGTGTTGAGCCTGAGAGTTTCCCTGTAAATGAAATTCCACATTTTGAATTGCAAATGGCTTGGAAATTCATTCTTATTGCAATAGTTGGTGCATTGGTAAGCATAATTTTTGTCTATTTACTCCACTATTCGGAAGAATATTTTAAGAAGGTTATAAAAAACAAATACATCCGTGTTGTTGTAGGTGGTATTGCAATAATACTGTTGACAAAATTACTTGGTACAACTGACTATAACGGTGGTGGAATTGGTGTTGTTCACCATGTTTTCACTCACGGTGTAGTAAATTATGAAGCATTTCTTTTGAAGATAGTGTTTACAGCAATCTCTGTTGGTGCAGGTTATAAAGGTGGCGAAATTGTTCCTACAATTTTCATCGGTGGTACTCTTGGTGGTGCAATTTCTTGTATTCTTGGTCTTAATCCTGCATTTGGTGCAGCAGTGGGTATAACAGCCTTGTTCTGTGGTGCAACAAAAGCTCCTTTTGCAACAGTTGTTTTATCCTGTGAGTTATTTGGAATAAGTGGTATTGCATATTACCTTGTGGCATCAGTAATCAGTTATGCACTTTCTGGTAAAAAAGGCTTGTACAAAGGAAGAAAAACACCGTTTGCACGAGTTAAATAATATCAATATTCTCAATTTAATAGTCATTATTCAGACTCTCCATATTTGGGGAGTCTTTTTGTTGGAATAATTATGTAAAAATTTAAAAAATATCTGTTATTCTTGAAAAAATTATGATATTATAATATCTGTATGACTATAACTATTTCGTTTTTGAAAGAAGATGAAGTTAAAATGAGTAAAAAATGTGATGTACTTATAGTGGGTTGTGGTGTTGCAGGTCTTAATACTGCACTTTCATTACCTGAAAATCTTAACATTATAATCCTTGCTAAGAAGGGTAACACAGATTCAAACTCTTCACTTGCACAGGGTGGTGTTGCTGCTGTTCTTGACTTGGAGAATGACAGTTATGATTTGCACATCAACGACACTATGATTGCAGGTAAACATGCTAACGATATTAATGCAGTTACTACTCTTGTTCACGAAGGACCTGCAGAGATTTATAAAATCATTGAATATGGTGTTGAGTTTGACAAAAAAGAAGATGGCGAACTCAATATGACTCTTGAGGGTGGACATAGTCGCAGACGAATAGTTCATCATAAGGATACAACAGGTGCAGAGATGGTTAGAGCTATGGTTGCAGAGGCTCAGACAAGAAAGAATATTACAATTATCGAGAATGCTCCTGTTTTTAAATTGACAAGAGTAAAGAGTGGTATTTGTGCACATTATCTTACAGGTGACGGACAGGATGAAATCTTCGCAAGTTACTGTGTTCTTGCAACAGGTGGTATCGGTCGTGTTTATAAATACACAACAAACCCAAAGGTTGCAACAGGTGACGGAATTCGTCTTGCATTTGAATTAGGTGCAAGAATAAAGAATTTGAGTTTTGTTCAGTTCCATCCGACAGCATTTAATTCCGAAGATAATGAGCAGTTCTTAATCAGTGAAGCAGTCCGTGGTGAAGGTGCATATCTTCTTAATTGTAATAAAGAAAGATTTATGCATCGTTATGATGAAAGACTTGAACTTGCTCCTCGTGATGTTGTTTCAAAGTCAATTATCATTGAATCCCGTCGTACAGGTAGTAACGAATTCTATCTTGACATTACACATCGTGACCGTGAATATCTTCTTAATCGATTCCCAGGAATTTATCAAGGTTGCCTTAAATACAATGTTGATATTACAAAGGATTTAATTCCTATATTCCCTTGTCAGCATTACCTTATGGGTGGTATTGAGGTTGACTTGAATTCTCGTACAACAATTTCCCGACTTTATGCAGTTGGTGAATGCTCAAACACAGGTGTTCATGGTAGAAATCGTCTTGCAAGTAACTCATTACTTGAAGCTCTTGTATTTGGTAAGAGATGCGCTGACGATATTGTCCGTTGTATCGATATGAAATACCCTGAAGTGCAGGTTAGTGAGATTGAAAAACAAGACCTTGATGGTGCACCACTTTTAAAGGGTGTGTGTGACGAAATTCGAAACATCTTACAGCGTTCATATTTCGTAATCTCTGCTAATGAAGATGCAGTACGAAATGGTTACAAACGAGTTCGTGAAATCTTAACACGACTTAAAAATGGTAAATTTAAAATCACTCCCGACTATTGCGAGGCTTTAAGTATTGCAACAGTTGCATATATAATTCTCAAGGAGGTCAATGACCAATGAAATTAAATCAATTTTATGTAGATAATCTTATTAAGGAAGCAATTAGCGAAGACATTAATTATATCGACGTTTCAGCGGACTATTTAATTCCAGAAAATCAGAGAAATGACTCATATTTCGTAGCAAAGGCAGACGGTGTGCTTTGTGGACTCCCAATTGCTATGAGAGTGTTTACACTCCTTGACGATACTTTCACATATACAGTTCATAAAAATGACGGTGAAGAAGTTAAAGCAGGTGACTTAATCGTTGAATTCAACGGTAAAACTGCTTGTCTTTTAAAGGGTGAAAGAACAGCTCTTAACATCATTCAGCATATGTCAGGTATCGCAACTGCTACAAATAAGGCAGTAAAACTTTGTGAAGGCACAAATGCATCTGTTACAGATACAAGAAAAACTCTCCCTGGACTTCGTGCATTACAGAAATATGCAGTAGTTTGTGGTGGTGGCAAAAACCACAGATATAACCTTTCTGATGGTGCTATGCTTAAAGATAACCACATTGACGCAGGTGGTGGAATTACAAATGCTGTTGCAATTCTCCGTAGTAAACTTGGTCATATGGTAAAAATCGAGGTTGAAACTCGTAACTTTGATGAGGTTAAAGAAGCAGTAGAAGCAGGTGCAGACATCATTATGCTCGACAATATGAATAACGACCAAATGAGAGAATGTGTTGAATTCATTAACGGCAGAGCAAAAACAGAGGCATCAGGTAATATTACTCTTGACAATATTGCAGATGTTGCAAAAACAGGTGTTGACATTATTTCTCTTGGTGCGCTTACACACTCTGTAAAAGCATTTGATATTTCAATGAAAATGAGATAAATATGAATTTTAACGAATCAGTAGAATACATCCATTCACTTTTAGCATTTGGAATCAAGCCCGGATTAGAGAGAATTTCTATGCTTTTAGACTTGCTCCAAAACCCACAGAATAAACTTAAAATTGTGCATATTGCAGGTACAAACGGAAAAGGCTCAACATCCACAATGATTTCCAATATGCTTATTGCAAGTGGTAAAAAAACAGGACTTTTCACTTCCCCATATGTTATTGATTTCTGTGAAAGAATTCAGATTGACGGTGAAAATGTGGATAAAACACTTTTTGCAGAATGTGTTACAGAAGTCCGTGAAAAAATAGAAGAATTAAATAAACAAGATATTATTATCACAGAGTTTGAAGCAATAACTGTTTCTGCATTCCTTTGCTTTGTGAAAGCAGAATGTGAATATGTTGTTTTGGAAGTTGGTCTTGGTGGTCGATTTGATGCAACAAATGTTGTTAAAAATCCTGAAGCAGTTGTAATAACCTCAATTTCTCTTGACCATGTGGCAATTTTAGGTGATACAATCGAAAAAATTGCCTTTGAAAAATGTGGAATAATCAAGGAAAATGTGCCTGTAATTACATCTTTAAATCAATGTGACGATGCACTAAAAGTTATAAAAGAAACTTGTGAAAAGAAAAACTGTGATTTGATTATTACAAACCCAAAATCAACAGAAATTCTTGATGACTCAATCTTCGGCACAGTTTTTGCATATTGTGATAATGTTTATAAAACAAGGCTTACGGGTAATCATCAGATTGAAAACACAGTCAATGCCATTGAATGTGCAAAGGTCCTTGGTATAAACGAAAATTCAATCGCAAGTGGCATTGAAAATACAAAGATGATTGCACGAATGGAAATAATAAACGAAAATCCACTTGTAATCCGTGACGGTGGACACAACGAAGGTTGTGCAAATGCACTTTATAATTTTCTTAATAAGTATAATGTGAAAAATATCAATATGCTTATAGGTCTTATGGCTGATAAGGATGTGGAAGGTTATGTTAAGAAAATTGCTCCACTTTGCAAGTCCGTTATAACAGTAACACCATCAAATCCAAGAGCCTTAAATGGTGAAAAATTAAAGGAAATCACAGAGAAATACTGTGATGATACAAAGTCTATAAATAATCCAAAAGAGGGTTATGAATATATTCTTTCAAATACCAAAAAGGATGAAACTGTTTTAATATGTGGCTCATTTTATATGATGTCAGATATATTTGGTAATTGAGAAAGGCGGAATACCTTATGTACAGAGATTTTATTGAAGATAGAATAAATGTGTTTCTTGGGGAATTTGAGAAACTCATTATTAAGGAGAATATCCCTGTAACAGATTTTCTCTATAAAGAGTGTGATTATAAACTTGATAACACACTTCCTGAAATTGATGATAGTTTTACTCTTTTCACTCCTTATACTAATCGTTGGGGTGGCAAAAAGGAAAAACACGCTTGGTTTTATAACGAAGTTAAAGTGCCAGAAAATTGGGAAGGTGAAATTCAACTTGCAGTAGCATCCGATGCTCGTCAGGGTTGGGCTTGTATCAATCCACAGTTTATTGCTTATGTTGATGGTAAACTTCAACAAGGTATTGATAAAAACCACCGTGAGGTATTTTTGACAAATGGTAATCACAAGGTTTATCTTTATGCTTATTCAGGTAGTGTACACAACGAATATCTTGATTTCACTGCAAATCTTCAACTTGTTGATGCTAAGACAAAACAGCTCTATTACGATATAAAAGTACCTTTTGAAATTTTAGCCTTTGAAGACGAAAATTCAAGAAACTACTCTGAAATTAAAAAGTATCTTAATACTGCACTTAACTTTATTGATATGAGAAGCCCATATTCAGAAGAATATTACGCATCTCTTAATAAGGCTATCGATTATCTCAAAACAGAGTTTTACGGAAAATATTGCCGTAAGGGTGATGTTTTTGCATTCTGTATCGGTCATACTCATATTGATGTGGCTTGGGAATGGACACTTGCACAGACAAGAGAAAAGATACTTCGTTCATTTTCTACTGTGCTGGCACTTATGAAGAAATATCCTGAGTACAAGTTTATGTCAAGCCAACCACAGCTATACAAATACCTTAAAATGGATGCACCTGAACTTTACGAAGAGGTTAAGGAAATGGTACGTCTTGGCCGTTGGGAAGTTGAAGGTGGTATGTGGGTTGAAGCTGACTGTAACCTTTGCTCAGGTGAAAGTTTAGTTCGTCAGTTTGTTTATGGCAAACGCTTTATGAAGGACGAATTTGGCGTTGACAGTAAAATTCTTTGGTTGCCTGACGTTTTCGGTTATTCAGCGGCTTTACCACAGATTTTACAAAAGAGTGGGATTGATAAGTTTGTAACATCAAAAATCGGTTGGAACGAAATGAACAAAATGCCTTATGACACATTCATTTGGCACGGTATTGATAGCACACCTGTTTTCACTCACTTTATGACTGCACAGGATAAGGTTAAGGGTAGAGAACCTGCAACAAACGTTACATATAACGGAAAACTCAATGCAAGTCAGCTTCGTGGTGCTTATGACAGATACCAACAGAAAGACCTTTATGATAATGTTCTTATGACATTCGGTTTTGGTGACGGTGGTGGCGGACCAATAATGAAGGACTTAGAATACTTTCGTCGCTTAGAGCATGGTATTCCAGGTACAAGTACACCAATAATGGCTTATTCAGGTGAATTCTTTGATGACATCAAGTCAAAGACAGAGAATAATCCTAAAATTCCACATTGGAATGGTGAACTCTATCTTGAATTCCACCGTGGTACATATACATCTCAGGCAAAGAACAAGAGATATAATCGTAAGAGTGAATTTATGTTCCAGAGAGCAGAAACTCTTTCACTTATTAATGAACATCTCAATGGTTACAAATATCGCAAGGAAGATATGATGAATGCTTGGGAAACAATTCTTCTCAATCAGTTCCACGATATTATTCCAGGTTCATCAATCAACGAAGTTTATGTTGACTCCGTTGCACAGTATGAAGAAATTGGTGCAACAGGTAACGAAATCATCAACGACACAACAACAGATATTGCAAATAATGTTGAGGCTACTGACGGTTATGTTGTATTCAACCCACATTCATTTGTTAATAGTGGTGCAGTAGAGGTTGACGGCAAATGGGTTTATGCTGAAAACATTCCTGCAAAGGGATATAATGTAATCAACCCTGCTGTTGCTGACAGTAAAGTAACTGTTACTGAAAACTCAATGGAAAACGATTTCTTCCGTCTTACTCTTGACGAAAAAGGAACATTCACAAGCATTTTCGATAAGAGAAACAACCGTGAAGTTCTTAAAAATGGTCAGCGTGGTAATGTGCTTACTGCATATGAAGACTACCCAAGAGAATATGATAACTGGGAAATGAGCAGTTATTATACGGAGAAACATTGGGAAGTAGATGATGTTGAGAATGTTGAAATTCTTAACCAAGGTGAACGTGCAGGACTTAAAATTACAAAGAAATTTAAGAATAGCACAATCGTTCAGAATATCTATCTCTACAATAATATTGATAAGATTGATTTTGAAAACTATATTGATTGGAAAGAGTCACATCTCATTCTCAAAACTGCATTCCCTGTGGATGTTAACACAAACAAAGCAACTTATGATATTCAGTTTGGCTCAGTTGAAAGACCAACTCATAAGAATACAAGTTGGGATGCTGCTCGTTTTGAGGTTTGTGCTCACAAATACTGTGACTTGTCAGAATATGGCTATGGTGTCAGCCTTATGAATGACTGTAAATATGGTCACGCTATCCACGATGGTGTAATGAGCCTTACTCTTATTAAATGTGGTACTTTCCCTGACCCTGAAGCAGATAAATGTGAACACGAATTTAC
Source organism: uncultured Clostridia bacterium (assembly GCA_937877675.1). Lineage (GTDB taxonomy): Bacteria > Bacillota > Clostridia > Oscillospirales > Acutalibacteraceae > Fimenecus. The sequence continues at coordinate 7,760 of CALEIS010000139.1, forward strand.
ATATTCATTGTTCCCACATGCAGGGGATTACAGAGAAGCAGGTACAATTAAGAAGGCTTATGACCTTAATATTCCTATGATTTGCAAGAAGGTAGGGGAAAACAAGGGTAATCTTGCAAATGAATTCTCATTCTTTACAGTTGACTGTGATAATGTAATCTTTGAAACTGCAAAGAAAGCAGAAACAGAAGAAACAATTATTCTTCGTGGTTGTGAATATTTCAACAAGCGTACATCTGCGAATGTGACATTCGGCTTTGATGTAAAGAAAGCATATCTTTGTGATATGCTTGAGAATAATATTGAAGCATTGGAAGTAATAAATAATACAGTAGCAATTAACTTTAAACCTTTTGAAATCAATACAATTAAAATCGAAAAATAAAAACCAAAGGGGATTGGTATTATGAAAAAGATTTTATCTGTTTGTTTAGTTCTTTTGATGACATTGTCTGTTTTCAGTATTACAGTATCAGCAGAGAGTGTTATTCCAAATGAATATTATGATGTGCGTGTAGAGGATATATACTATGCGGTAGATAGCACAGGTGCTTATATTGTAGGCTACGAATTGGGTGAAATAACCCCACAGGATGGTATTGTTATCCCAAAGACAATAAAATATCAAAATGAGTACTACGATGTTGTAGGGATAAGTGAATATGCTTTTTATCAGGCACCATACACATCTATAACCTTGCCATCAACACTTATGAGCATTGATAACTATGCGTTTATGGGGTGCAACTACCTTGAAAATGTAGTCATTCCAAATGATTGTATATTCAGTTATTTTGGTAATAGTGTTTTTATGGGCACACCATTTGAAGAAAAGCTTTATATGAATGATTACAATGTTTTGGGTGAAAATCTTCTCTACTCTTATGTAGGGAATGACAAGACTTGTATAATTCCTGATAATATCACCTTGTTGGCAACAAATTGCTTTTTTATGTCAAAGATAGAAAATGTTGTTATCAACGATAAAATCAGAGTTATTCCTACTTGCGCATTTGCTTCTTGTCGAAACCTAAAGACAATTACCATTCCGGATAGTGTAGAATACATTATGGATGGTGCTTTTAAGGATTGTATGAATCTTGAAAGTGTTACATTGGGTGAAAAAGTTATGTCACTTGGTGTGGATTGCTTTGCTAATACAAAAATTAGAACAATTCATTTACCACAGACAGTTTACAATATTGCAGGTGCATTCAAAAATTGTACATTACTTGAAAGTATTACAATTGACCCTGCTAACACCATTCTTACAACAAATGGCAAAGCAGTTTTCAAAAAGACTCAGTTTATAGTTGATGGTCAGAGCAAAAACGGATATATACTCCTGTATTACATTCCATCTAAAGCACAGGGAAAAATCACTCTTAATTCGGATATAAGAGGAATTGGAGAATATGCTTTTTATGGTTGCAGCAAAATTGATGAAGTAGAAGCATATGACCTTATGTTTGTTGATTTGTATGCTTTTTCATATTCAGGAATCAAAAAATTCAATGCCGATTCAGTTTCCAGAATTGAGAATGGAGCATTTCGTAATTGTAAAAATCTTCAGGAAATAAATTTCCATAATGTGGATTATATTGGTGTCTCCGCATTTGAGAATTGTACAGCACTTCAAAGCATCATATTACCAGAGAATATTGAAGCAATATATGAAAATTCCTTTGCAAATACAGGAATTACTGAAATTACAATTTATGGTGACAGTTGTTACATTTATGAATCAGCGTTTAAAAATTGTGGTAATCTTAAAAAAGTAAATCTTGAAAATGGCGTTGCCTATGTAGGCATGAATGCATTTTTTGGTTGCTCACAAATTGAAACGATTTACATTTCAAAATCAGTTAGACTTTTTGATGATAATGCCTTTAATGGTTGCGAAAAAGCACATTTTGAGGTAATAGACGGGTCAAGAGGTCATGACTTTGTAAAGTCAAAAGGCTATGATTTTGAAATAGTGGGTAGTGTATCATTCTTTGAAAGAATTGCAAATTTCTTCGCAAGTCTTTTTGAAGCATTATTTGGCTGGATATTAGGATAAAAAGATAAAGCACCTTGGTTTTCAAGGTGCTTCTTTTATTTCAACTCCTGTGTAGTAGTGCTTTAATATCTGGTCGTAGGTAAAACCTTGGTTTGCCATATGATTTGCACCATATTGGCTCATGCCAACTCCGTGACCATACCCTTTAACAGTAAAAATGAATTCATCATCTTTGTATTCAATGGAAAAGGTGCTGCTTTTCAACCCAAATGCAGTACGGATGTCAGTACCCTTTATATTTGCGCCACAAACACCCATTGTCTTAACCATACCAGTATCGGTGTTTGTGATTTTACCAATCCATTCTTCCGGTTTGTCGGTAAATTTTATATCGTAATTTTTTAGTTTTTCTTTAAATGTTTTAGAATTAACTTTAACTGTGGAGCTATATGCAGGGGAGAGGGTGTCACCAACACTTAATACCGGTTTGAGATATGAGTATTCCCCACCCCAAACATCCTTTGCATCTTCAGTTTTGCCGTTACTGATAGCGTGAAATACAGAGTTAATGTATGCACCGTTATACTGTAATGTAAGATTTAATACCTCATCAATACAACTACTAAGTTTTTCAACATATAAATCGTAATTTTCACCCCATTTTTCTTTTTGTTGGTCAGGAGTTAAATATCCTTGGTGACTTGCACTGCTATCCGATATATCGGCATTCTCCAAATCATCAGTTTTGTGATTTTTAACATAGAGAAGAAGGGTGTGGGATGCGATTATCTGTGCTTTAATGGCTTCCTTGTGATATGTTGGATTCATTTCGGCAGCAACCACACCTAAAAGGTAATCTTTTAAACTTATTTCTATAATATTTTTACTACTTACAGACATAATCTTTACAGTGGGAATACTGATATTTTCCACTATTTCTGTGGGGGCTGAATTTTCCATAATTTCCCCTGAAAATACATTCTTGACTTTGTCCACAGAAACAAGTGGTGAAAGAATCATGGTAAGTGAAAGAAAAAAGCAAATAAGTGTGTAACTTTTCATTTTTGTATCTCCCTTTTTGTTGACTTTAAGGCGTGTTTGTATTAAAATACATACTGTATAATTGTATATATTGGAAAACTATCGTAATTTTTACATAAGGAGGTAATAGTTTTGTCAGAATATATTTCAAGTATCTCCCAAGAGGCTCTTTCAACTTTATGCGAAGAGTTATCAAAAAATTCCCATATCAACCCTGAATTCTATCAGCGTTTTGATGTTAAAAGAGGATTACGTAATGCCGATGCAACAGGTGTGCTTGCAGGTCTTACTCGTGTTTGCTCTGTTGAGGGCTATTACATTGATGACGGTGAAAAGGTACCAAAGGAAGGTCGTCTTGTTTACCGTGGAATCAATATGAAGGATATCGTAGATAATTGCGAAAAAGAAAACCGTTTCGGATATGAGGAGGTTGTATGGCTTCTTCTTTTTGGTGCTCTTCCAACAAGGGAACAACTTAGTTGGTTCCGTGACCTTTTAGCAGAATGTCGTGAACTTCCTGAAGATTTTGTCGAAGATATGATTATGAAGGCACCATCTCCAGACGTTATGAATAAATGTGCTCGTAGTGTTCTTGCACTCTATTCTTACGACCCTAATCCAGATGATATTTCACCTGAAAATGTTTTAAGACAGTCAATTCAGCTTATTGCTCAGTTGCCAACAATTATGACTGCTGCTTATCAGGTTAAGCGTCGTGCTTATGATAAAAAGAGTATGTTCTTCCATCCAAACAAGAAGGAATTAGGTACTGCTGAAAACATTCTTCGTTCAATCCGTCCTGACAAATTCTTTACTGATGAAGAAGCAAAACTCTTGGATATTTGTATGATTATCCACGCTGAACACGGTGGCGGTAACAACTCTACATTCACAACTCGTTGTATCACATCAAGTGGAACAGATACATATTCTGCTATCGCAGCAGGTGTTGGCTCACTTAAAGGACCTCGTCACGGTGGTGCTAATATCAAAGTTCACAGAATGGTTGAAGATATTAAGAACAATATTTCAGATATTACTGATGAAGGTCAGGTTGCAGATTATCTTACAAAAATTATGAATAAGGAAGCAGGTGACCACTCAGGTCTTATTTATGGTATGGGTCATGCTGTTTATACTCTTTCTGACCCTCGTGCAGTTATTCTTCGTCGTTATGCAGAAAGCTTCTCTAAGAAAACAGGATGTGAGGATGAGTTCAAACTCCTCAGTCTTATTGAATCCCTTACTCCTGAACTTTTTGCAAAAAATAGAGGTAGCAAAAAGAAGATTTGTGCTAACGTTGACCTTTATTCTGGACTTATTTATGATATGTTAGGTATCCCACAGGAATTGTTTACACCATTGTTTATGGCAGCACGTTCAGCAGGTTGGGCTGCACACAGACTTGAGGAAATCACAACTGGTGGAAGAATTATCCGTCCTGCATATAAGAATGTTACAATTCCACGTGCATATGTTCCTATGTCTGAAAGAATAATACGTACTGAAGCAGTACAGAAAGAATATATTCCTATCGAGGAAAGGTAAGGGAAATATGAAAATAGTAGGAAAGTCCCAAAAGATGAATCCAATGATTCCACTTTATGTACTCGTTGGACTTTTAGCAATTGCAATACCTTTGAGAACATTTCAGTTGATGTTTATTACTGAAAGCAATACTGGATTTTATAAAACAGAAAACTGGTCAATTTATGCTTTGTACATTTTATCAGCATTGGCAATAATTGTTCCATACATCGTGGTTAATTTGGCAAAGAGTGTTCCATCATCACAGACTCCACCAAGTAGAAAAAATGGCTTTATGGCTGCTTCATCAATACTTTTTGGACTCGGAATTATTTTTGATGTTTTGTCATCTGCATTGGAATTGTTTTTGAACAAGGATACTGCAACAGCACAGACAATTATGGGAAAAGAAAATGTTATGCCATTGATGTTGGAAATAGGTTTTGGCGTTTTTGCTGCAATTTATATCTTGATTTTTGGTATTTCATTCATTGATGGTAAAACAAAGTATTCTCAATACAAATTTATGGCATTAGCACCACTTGGCTGGACAATGGGTAGATTGATATTGAGATTTTTAAGAAAAATTGCATATGTTAATATTGCAGATTTAATGCTTGAACTTTTTGCTTTGGCATTTATGATGATATTCTTGCTTTCTTTGGCTCGTGTGTCATCAGGTTTAGCAAACGAGAAATCAATGCGTAGCATTTTTGCATCAGGATATGTTTGTGTATTCTTCTGTGCAGTGGCTAATGTGCCAAGATTAGTCCTTATGCTTGTCGGCAAAAGCCAAATGCTTCCAAATGAATATCCGTTACAGTTATGTGATTTGTTCTTTGCATTGTTTGCTGTTGCATACATAGTAAATGCTATGAAATATGCTAAGGAAAATGACCACGCAGAGCTTGAATAAGGTTATATTATAAAAAGGAATTTGATTAAAACTAATGGTATTTTTAAATAATGTTTATACGGCTTTTACTCAGGTGGTGATTCTGTTTCTTGTGGCAGCAGTTGGTTTTATCTGTCATAAAACAGGAATTTATACTGAGAAAGCATCTCGTTTGACAACAAACTTGCTTTTCTATATGGTTGCTCCTGCAATCATTATCCGTTCATTCTGTGGAATGGAATACAACAGAAGTGCATTGACAGGCTTATTGTTGGCACTTTTAGGTGGTATTTTGTTCCATGTTGTTGGTATGATTTTTTCAAAAATTCTTTTCAATAAGAGTGGTAATGACACCTCTTGTATATTCAAATATGCTTGTTGTTACGGAAATGTAGGGTATATGGCTTTACCTTTGGCACAGGCTATTTTAGGTGATGAAGGTGTGTTCTATTGTTCAGTTATTCTCGTACCGTTCAATATCCTTTCATTTACACACGGTGTTGGAATAATGCAGAAAAAAGAAGAAAAAGGCAAAATCAACCTTAAAAAATTGATTGTAAATCCAGGCGTAATCGGTGTTGCAATTGGATTACCACTTTTCCTTTTACAGGTTAAGTTGCCACAGGTTATTTATTCACCTGTTTCATATATTGCAGACCTTAACACACCACTTGCAATGGTTATGTTTGGTACTTATCTTGCATCTGCAGATTGGAAGACATTGTTTTCTGACAAGAGAATATTTGGCTCTGCAGTTGTAAAATTGATTTTTGTTCCACTTATCACCGTTGGGTGCTTAAGGTTGTTTGGTTACGGTGGAACTCTTATTGCTGCGTGTGCTTTGAGTGCCTCTGCACCAACTGCAAGTAATACAGTAATGTTTGCAGCAAAATATGATAGAGATACTGCAGTAGCATCAAAAGTAACAGCATTTGTAAGCGTATTGTCAATACTTACAATGCCAGTTATGATAGCTATAGCACAAATGTTAGGATAAGATTTACGAGTATTTTAGCAAGGAGTGATTTTATGAAATTGATAGTTGCAATAATCAATAGTGACGATGCTAATAAAGTTATGTCCAACCTTACAAAAGAAGGGTATTTTGCAACAAAACTTAACACTTCAGGCGGTTTTTTACGCGCAGGTAATGTTACACTTTTAATCGGTGTGGAAAAAGCAAAGGTTGATGATGTTGTAAATATTATTGGCAAATTCAGTAGTCAACGTAAGGAAATCACACCGGTAAATGCTACATATATTGGCGAATCAATGCTCTCATCAATGCCAGTTGAGGTAACTGTCGGAGGAGCAACGATTTTTGTTTTGGATGTTGAGCAATTTTATAAGATATGATTAACGATATGCAAAAGAAAGTTGATAAATTATATAGTCAGGTAATTACGATTATTCAACAAGGTAATTTCCCTCACGGTGTTTTGGTTGAATGTCAGAATGAGCGTGATGGTGAGGAGTTTGCACAGTATATTGCAAATTGTCTGTTGTGTACTGGTGTAAATAAACCATGTGGCGAGTGCTCTGATTGTATAAAGATACAGGGAAAAGGTCATCCTGATGTGTTTATAACCGACGGAATTAAAAGCAAGAGTAAAAACTTTACTGTTGATGCAATCCGTGAAATTCGTGATGATGCCTTTATTATCCCAAATGAAAGTGACAAAAAAATATATATATTGAAGAATGCTCATAATATGAATGACCAGGCACAGAATGCAATACTAAAAATTCTTGAAGAGCCACCTTCATATGTGTATTTTATAATTGTAACAACCTCAAAAAGTACAATGCTTGAAACAGTACTTTCACGAGTGCAGGTTTTATCACTTTTGAGTGATGAGGGCGAGATAACAGAAAAGGAAAGCAACGCAGTAAAGGATTTTGTTTCTGCTCTTCTTAGCGTGAGTGAAATTGCCTTGATGGAGCAAACTGCAGTTTTTCAAAAGAATAATCAGTTCGCAAGGTCAGTGCTCGTGTTGTTAACGGAAGTTTTTCGTGATGCCCTTGTTGAAAAAAGTGGTTATAAAAGGGAATGTCGTTTTCCTGAAGAGGTTAAAGCCTTGTGTGTTGGACTTACATCAAAGTCACTTTTACAGTTAATATCAGTTTGTGATGAACTTGTGGAGTCAATCGACAGAAATTGTAATAATAATTTGCTTGTTGTTCGTATGTGTTATGAATTTAAAAGAGCAATTGGAAGATAAATAGGTGATACTTTAATGATAGAAACAGTAGGTATTAGATTTAAAGATGGCGGAAAAATCTATGATTTTGATGCCGATGGTAAAGTTTTTAATAAAGGCGATTATGCTATTGTAGAAACTGTCCGTGGAATGGAATGTGGTATGGTTGCAAAGCCTAATCACGGTACAAACGAGGATGATATAAATAAACCTTTGAAAAAGGTAATCCGTGTTGCTACAGAGGATGACGTTAAAACTTTGCACGAGAATAAAGAAAAAGAAAAAGAAGCATTTAAAATCTGTGAAGGCAAGATTGAAGCACATGGACTCGATATGAGCCTTGTTGATGTTGAATATACCTTTGACCGTAGCAAACTTCTTTTCTATTTTACTGCTGACGGCCGTGTGGATTTCCGTGAATTAGTTAAGGATTTGGCATCTGCATTCAGAACAAGAATTGAACTTCGTCAGATTGGTGTCCGTGATGAGTCTCGTATGGTTGGTGGCTTTGGTATTTGTGGCAGACCATTCTGTTGTAATACATTCTTAAATGACTTTCAACCTGTTTCAATTAAAATGGCAAAGGAGCAGGGCCTTTCACTTAATCCTACAAAAATCAGCGGTACTTGTGGCAGACTTATGTGCTGTTTAAAATATGAACAGGATACCTATGAGCATCTTTTAAGAGTTACTCCAAAAGTTGGCGCTATCGTTGATACGCCTGACGGAAAGGGTAGGGTAATTGAAAATAACCTTATCACAGGAATGCTTAAAATCACTCTTGACCGTCGTCCAGATGCTGCACCTGCAGTGTTCCACCGTCATTCTGTAAAACTTCTCAAGGATGCAAAAATTAAAGTTGAAAAAGAAGAATTTGAAGCATTAAAAGGAATTGAATAAATTAGTACTTGATTTTTCATTTTTATATGCTAAAATGATAATATACCAATAAAGGGAGGGTACATAACATGGCATACAAAATTACTGAAGACTGCATTTCATGCGGCGCTTGCGCAGCAGATTGCCCAGTTGAAGCTATTTCTGAAGGCGACGGCATCTATGTAATCGACGCTGATACATGCATCGATTGTGGTGCTTGTGCTGATAGCTGCCCTGTTTCAGCACCTCAGGCTGAATAATTAAAGTAAAAAAAGAACCGCCGAGGAAATCCTCGGCGATTTTTTTTATGCAAAAAAACGGAGCAATTTGCTCCGTTTTCTTTTTATCCTAAATCGTGTTTATCTGTAATTGTAATTTCAGGATTTTTCATACCCATTGTTTCAAGAACAACGATTTCGTTTTCTTCTTTAAGAAGACATCCCGGGATATAGAGTGTTTTTTGTGGGCCAACTTTCCAATATCTGCCAAGGTTAAAGCCGTTAACCCATACATAGCCCTTGTCAAAGTTATCAAGACGAACAAAGCAGTCAGCTTGTGAGTTTGCCTTGAATGTACCCTTGTAGAACATAGCACCCTTGTCTTTGTTAAAGTTTTCAGCAGGTTTGTATGTAAGCTTTTCAAGGTTATCAAGTGGCAATGTCCAAACATCATAACCCATCTGACGCTGATTTGCTATGTAGATGTCGGAGAAGCCTTTACGGTCAATCATATTTTCACCGTAGTTAACACGACCCATTGTATCAATAAGAAGACCGATTTTCTTTTCACCGTCAACAGCACCAGCCATAACAACTTCTGTATCCTGAGCACTTTTGGTGAATTTTTTTACGATTGAACCAATTGAGAATTTACCTGGTTTTGTATAAACGGTTCTGTCAATGAACTTTTTGTATTTATCATCAATGTAAACAAAACCAAAGTCGTGAACATTTCTAATCATCAATGGAATTGGGTCATAATGTCCACGGATTACTGTTTCGTAGTAAATCATACCGAAATTCTGACCGAAGAATTCCATACTTTCAGGAACAGGAACACGGTGCTTTTCACCGATAACATCAAGATTTTCAAAAAGACTTGCTGATTCAGTAAGTTTAACTGTACCGATTGACTGAAGTTGTGGTGATGGTGGCAATTCTTTCATTTCAAGTCCCTGATGCTTATGTAACAACTCACGAATTGCGTGGTAAGCAGGAGTGTAATCACCATATTCGTTAAGCAAAGCACAGTAGTCATAACTTGTGATTGTTGGCTCATAAGCACTACCAGGATTATGGTTAGCACCTGCGTTGAAACCAAAGTTTGTACCACCATGGAACATATAGAAATTGAAACTTGCACCACAGTCTAAGAACTCCTGAACCTCTTTAACAACGGATTCTGGTTTTCTTGTGTGGTGACTATCTCTCCAATGGTCAAACCAACCACACCAGAATTCACCACACATATTAGGACCGTCGTTAGGGAAATCCTTGAATACATTGAATGCTGTTTTTGCTCGAGAACCAAAGTTAAGAACCTTATAAATATGTGGTAATGAACCACCAGAAAGCATATTTTTCCAGCTACCGTCGGATGTGAAAAGAGGAACATCAATTCCACAATCTTTTGTGAGCTTTTCAACAAAACGAAGATAATCTTTATCGTTACCATATGAGCCGTATTCGTTTTCAACCTGCATCATAATAATATTGCCACCATTTGTTTCTAAAAGTGGCTTTAATCTGCCGAGCAATTCTTTGTAATAACGCTCAATACAAACAAGGAAATCAGGATACATGCAACGAATTTGCATATTCTTGTCTTTAAGTAACCAAGCAGGAAGACCACCGAAGTCCCATTCAGCACAGATGTATGGGCCTGGTCTTACGATACAGTAAAGACCAACCTTTTGAGCAGTTTTAACGAATCTTTCAATATCGAGAATACCGTCAAAATGGAATTCACCTGGTTTTGGCTCGTGAAGATTCCAACAAGTGTATGTTTCAACTGTATTGAATCCTGCGAGTTTTAATTTTGTAAGTCTGTCTTCCCAATATTCAGGCACAGTACGGAAATAGTGCATAGCACCTGAATAAATCTTGATGGGTTTTCCATCCATATAAAATTCTTTGTTTTTAATTTCAAACATATATTTTTCTCCTTCTGGGGAAATATTTAATAAATTCCTAATGTGTTTGCATACTCCTGAATTATATCAACAATCAACTTTTCATTTTCATCGAAAATTGCATCACATTCTTCAATCTTCTTTTCAGTTTCTTCGTTTTCTTCATTAACAAGAATAACATAGTGTGAATATGCAGTTTTTAAGTTTTCACGAAGAATTTCTGGTAATTCGTTTCCGATTTTTTCAACTGCTTTATCAACCTCACCGAAATAAGCAATATTTATGAAGAATCTTGTGTGACCTTCCTTTTTAATTTCCTTATAGTAGGTCATAAGGGTATTATATGGCTCTGGTACTTCTTCAAGCTGCCATTGTTCCCAAAGATATTTCCAATTTTTTTGTTCGTTTGTAACGGGTTCTTTTTTCTTAAAACTAAATAATCCCATAATCTATTTCCTTTCAATTAAACATACACATTCAATATGGTCAGTGTGTGGGAACATATCCACAGGCTGAATTTTTCTGATTTTGTATCCGTTTTTACTTAAATACATCAAATCCCTTGCCAATGTTTCAGGGTTACAACTTACATAAACCACTTTTTCAGGGTTAAGTTTAACAAGAGAAGATAAAAACGGAATATCACTACCAGCCCTTGCAGGGTCCATGATTACTGCATCAACATGTTCGTTGTTGTTTGCTAAATCAACCATAAATTTTCCTGCATCAGCAGAGAAAAACTTAATATTTTCAATGCCGTTGAGTTTTGCATTTTCCTTTGCATCTTTTACAGCATCTTTGTTGATTTCAACACCTAAAACACTTTTTACACTCTTACTTGCAATAAGTCCGATTGTACCAGTGCCACAATAAGCGTCAATAATTCGTTCGGTGCCTTTAAAATCAGCATATTCAAGTGCTTTGTTGTATAAAACCTCGGTTTGAATTGGGTTTATCTGATAAAATGCCTTTGGTGAAATACGAAATTTAAGTCCACAGAGTTCTTCTGTAATCTTTCCGTCACCGTAAAGGACTTCACTTTTGTCACCCAACACCATACTTGTGAATTTGTTATTCACATTCTGCACAATAGTTGTGATTTCAGGATGACGACCAACAAGTGCATTGATAAATGAACGCTTTGATGGAAACTGTGGTGTAGCAGTTACAAGCACCACCATAACCTCACCACTTTTAAAAGCAGTTTTTACAAGCACATGGCGTAAAAAACCTTGACGAGTGTTTTCGTCATAAGGTTTCATCTTAAAACTTTTAAGAAGTTTTTTAACAGTATTTGCAATTTCATCTGCCTTAGGGTCTGTCAGCATACATTTTTCAATATCCACTATTCTGTGGGTTGATGACTGATAAACACCTGCGATAGTTTTTCCATTTCTATCACGACCAAAGGCATATTGTGCCTTGTTGCGATAGTTATAGGGATTTTCCATTCCAATAATTTCTTCTATATGACAAAACTTACCCAAAAGACGAATAGCCTTTACTTGCTTGTGTTTTAATTGTTCTTCATAGGAAAGATTTAACAACTGACATCCACCACATTTTTTTGCGTGGGGACAAATTTGCTTTGATACACTCATAATTAACCTATTTTTCTACCATTTTTAATTTCAATTTTACCAAGAAAAGGAATTTGAAAATAACCTGTAAATGTGTCGCCATTGATTTCAACGCACACATCAACTATCATCTTTCCCATGATGTCAACTTCAGCCTTGCCTGAAAGTTTATTACCATTTTCCTTGATGTCAAAAACCCTGAAATTAGGAAGTTTTTTAAGGGATGGAACTGTAACAAAAAAATCATATTCACCATTGTTATCACGGATTTCAACAGTTGCACTTCCATTGAGTAAACCAGTGTCAATTTCACCTGTCCAGATACCAAGACCAATCATTTCAGAAACACTCCTTAAAAAACATAATACTGTACTAATTTTACCATTCAATACAGATATTGTAAAGTATAAATATTATTAATAATTAAAAAGGATTTTCGACACTATCCATTGACAATGATGAAGAATAAGAGTAAAATAATATGTTGAAAAATAGCAACAAGATGAGGTGTTTTGTTTGAAAAAATTATATGAAATTATAAAACCACATCAGATTCTTTTATTTATATTGGATATCATTGTGGTTAATGGTTCATATTATCTTTCTTATTTTTTACATTTGAATTTTAATTTTAATTGGCAGGTATTTGTTTTCCTCTCAAGAAGAATAGTCTTTGTAACAATAATTTATATTGCATTGTTCTTGATTCGTAAGCTTTATAGCAATATGTGGAAATACATGGGATTCTACGAGTTGGTCAATGCGGTTATCAGTGCCTTTATAGGTACGGTTTTGTGCTTTGTATCTGACTATATCGGAATGAAAGTTTGTCAGGCAATAGGTACTAATTTGTATTTCAATTGTATGTCTGCGATTGTTTACATTGATGCCTTTATGTTTATCTGTTTCTTTGCAGTAGGTGCAAGAACTATGTACCGTGCATATAACGCATTGAAAACAAACAGAAAGCGCAAGAGAAAAGATGCAAATAAACGCATTATGATTATCGGTGCAGGAAACATGGGTAACTCAGTTCTTTTTGAAATGAGTCTTGATGGTTACAAAGCAGGTACTCCTGTTGTTATCGTTGACGACGATATTGCAAAGAAAAATATGAGAGTGCGTGGCGTACCTGTTGCAGGTAAAATCGCAGATATTCCTGCTCTTGTTGGAAAATATGATGTAAATGAAATTATTTATTGTATTCCTACTGCATCACCTGAAAGAAGAAAAGAAATTTTTGAGATTGCTATGTCAACTGGTTGTACTCTCAAGAGAGCACCCAATATTGAAGAACTTGATGCAGAAGGTAAGCATGTTGTGGACAAAATCAAGAAGGTTGATGTGCTTGACCTCCTTTCACGACCAGAGGTTAAACTTGACCCGGATGTTTGTAAGTATGTAACAGGTGAAACTGTTCTTGTAACAGGTGGTGGTGGTTCAATCGGTAGTGAACTTTGCCGTCAGATTGCTCGTTATAATCCTGAAAAGATTGTTATTTTTGATATTTATGAAAATAACGCATTCACACTTAAAAACTCACTTGATAGACAGTATCACGGTGCTCCTCAGGTTGAAATCCGTATCGGTTCTGTTCGTGAACTTAGAAGACTTAAAGAAATCTTTGAAGAATTCCAACCATCATCAGTATTCCATGCTGCTGCTCATAAGCACGTACCATTGATGGAAGATAGCCCTTATGAAGCAGTTAAGAATAATATTTTAGGTACATACAACACAGCATTATGTGCAAATGAATATGGCGTTAAGAACTTTGTTCTTCTTTCAACTGACAAGGCTGTTAACCCAACAAATGTTATGGGTGCAACAAAGCGTGTTTGTGAAATCGTTGTTCAACATTTCAGCAAGATTTCAAAGGGTACAAAGTTTGCGGCAGTTCGTTTCGGTAATGTTCTCGGTTCAAACGGTAGTGTTATTCCAATTTTCAAAGAACAACTTGAACAGGGTGGACCTATCACAGTTACTCACCCTGATATCACAAGATACTTTATGACAATTCCTGAAGCAAGCCAGCTTGTTGTACAAGCAGGTGGTCTTGCAAAGGGTGGCGAAATTTTTGTTCTTGATATGGGTGAGCCTGTTAAGATTGTTACACTTGCAGAAAATCTTATTAAACTTTCAGGTTTTGAACCATATAAGGATATTGAAATTCAGTTCACAGGTCTTCGTCCTGGTGAAAAGCTTTATGAAGAGCTTTCACTTGAAGAAGAGCTTGATGAAAGAAAGAAAACAGGTAACGATAAGATTTTCGTTACAAAGCCTCTTGAAATTGATGACGAACAACTTGAAAAGGACATTAAAGCTATTTCAGACTTGCAGCCTGAAGAAGTTCGTACATACTTAAAACGCCTCGTACCAAATTATCGTGGCAAATAAAATCTAGCAAATTATTACTTATTCATACATTGGAGATGTTCACAAATGGAAATCAGAATTGAAAAAACAACAACACCAAAAGCAAAACCAGACTGGAAAAACTTGGGCTTTGGTCATGTTTTCACAGACCATATGTTTATTATGGACTATGACGAGGGTATGGGTTGGCACGATGCAAGAGTTGTACCATATCAGCCAGTAGTTCTTGACCCATCAGCACTTGTTTTCCACTATGCTCAGGAATGTTTTGAAGGTCTTAAAGCATACCGTATGGCAGATGGTAATGTTCAGCTTTTCCGTCCAGAAAAGAATGCTGAAAGAATGCAGTCAACACACAGAAGACTTTGCATCCCAGAAATTCCTGTTGCTGATTTCGTAGATGGTGTTAAAGCACTTGTTTCAGTTGATAAGGATTGGGTTCCATCAGAGCCTGATACAAGCCTTTATATCAGACCTTTCACAATTGCAACTGAGCCTGTTCTTGGTGTTAAAGCATCAGCAAAATATCAGTTTATCGTTATCTGCTCACCATCAGGTGCTTACTATGCAGAAGGTCTTAACCCTGTTAAGATTTATGTTGAAGAAGAATTTGTTCGTGCTTGCCCAGGTGGTACAGGTGCTATCAAATGTGGTGGTAACTATGCAGCATCAATGGCAGCAGGTGATAAGGCACACAAACTTGGTTACTCTCAGGTTCTTTGGCTTGACGGTGTTGAAAGAAAGTATGTTGAAGAAGTTGGCGCTATGAACATTATGTTCAAACTCAACGGTGAAATTTACACAGCAGCAACATCAGGCACAGTTCTTCCTGGTATTACAAGAATGAGTTGTATTGAACTTCTCAAAAATTGGGGTTACAAAGTAAACGAAGGCAAACTTGCTATTGATACAGTTATGGAAGCTGGTAAGAATGGAACTCTTGAAGAAGTATTCGGTACAGGTACTGCAGCAGTTATCTCACCAGTTGGTTCACTTCGTTATAAAGAAGATGTTGTTGAAATCAACAATTTTGAAATCGGTGAACTTACACAGAAACTTTATGATACTCTCACAGGTATCCAGTACGGTAAAATCGAAGACACATTCGGCTGGACAGTAAAAGTTGACTAATTTAGAATAATAAAAAAATTAAGGACAGGCTTTAAAACCTGTCCTTTTTGCTATGTGAATATTTATAATTATCTCAACAAATTGGAGTTTGTCGAATTGAATGCAAAATGCAAAGTGCAAAGCGCAAAATTAAGGAACTGCGTTGC
>CALEIS010000140.1 GCA_937877675.1 uncultured Clostridia bacterium
TCAAATAAAGCAACAAATAGTTTAATGATGAGTGATGGAACAAGAGTGGATACTTCTAGTCTTGCAAAACTTGGATATACTACTATGGTTTCACAGAGTTATCTAGAAGATTTAATAAACGCTGGTGTGCTTGATTTGGAAATTAGGGACGGAACATTAGTGTATGTAAAAGGTCCAAATTATATGAGTGAGGCAGAGTATAAAAAGAGAAAGCATGTTGGAAAGTAGGTGTGATACTATGAGTTTTGATAGTGAACGTCTTATTGAAGTTTATAACAAACGAAAGAAACGAGAAGCGATAGCAAAGAAAAATGAGCAAATTCTCAAAGAAGCTGTTCCAACTTATGGTTCGATGCAAGCGTATGACATAGTTAATAAAAATAAAAAGCCATTGAGTACGGAATTTGATGCACCTATAAAGCCAATATATACTTCTGCACCTACACCTACAACAAAAGAGAAAACAGGGCTAGACTTTTTCTCAAAAGGTGCTTTTAGTGATGGTTATCAAGCAGGTGACATAACCAAAACCATTCTCGGCACAGCAGGTGATGTAGGCGTTGGTTTGTTTAAAGGACTTATCAATCTTGCCGAAGGTGTAACCGATACTGGTGCATATCTTGTGTCGGATGTTGCGGATTTGTTTGGTGCTGATAACTTTGCAAGGGATTTTAGAGAAACTGCCTCAACATCATCACTTGCAGATGATGTTGTTGCACCGATTGGCGATTGGTTAGATAAATACTCATTGATAGGTGAAACAACAGATTCAATAACTGAATCCATTGGTTATATAAGCGGTGTATGGGCTACTGGTGGTGTGGCAGAAGGTTTAGGTGCATCTCCAACATTAGTGACAACGATATTAAGAGGTACAAGTGGTTTTGGTTCAGGAAGAAACGAAGCATATCTTGAAGGCTCTGACGATGGGGATGCGATTGCACACGGACTTATATCATCAGGTGTTGAAGTTATATCTGAAATGCTGTTCAGTGGTATGGGTAAAGGCGTAAAAGCACTTGGTTTTAGCAAAGGTTTATCAAATGCAGATGATATGTTGGCAAAGACAATCACATCTAATTGGAAAAATAAAGCCTTGTCTAACTTTGCACAATATGGCATTAAGGCATCAGCAGAAGGTGTTGAAGAAGTTGTTTCTGGCTTCGGTCACGCAGTGAGTAAAAAACTTACATATATGTCGGATGAAGAATTTAGTGAGTTGCTTAAAGATGAGAATCTTCTCGAACAGTTTATAGTCGGTACAATAACATCAGCAGTAATGCAAACTGGTGACTTGTACAGAGCAAATGCGACAGGCAGAGATTTCATTAGTGGGCTAACCACAAACGAACAATCAGTTGTTGAGAAAGAGTTTGAAAACCGTATAGCAGAACAAGAGACGGATGGCAAAAAGTTATCTGCAAAAGAAAAGAATAAAATTTATGATGATGTTGTTTCCGACCTTAATAAGGGACGAATAGGTATTGATACTATTGAAAGTGTACTTGGTGGTGAAACCTTTAAGACATACAAGGATACTGTTGACAGTGAAACAAAGCAGATAGAATTATTAGAAAAAGAAAAGGACTTTTTGCAAAAAGAAAAAGCAAAGCTTGAAGAAGCAAATAACACAATAGGAAATGCTAAAAGGTATGAGGCAATCGAGAAAAGAAATGCTGAAATCGAAAAACAGTTGAAGGATATTGAAAACAAATCCAAAAAGTTTGACCTTAAAAAACAACTTGGTGATGAAGTGTTTAATATTGCAAAAGATAGCCGACTTGTAGAAAGTTTCAACGAGAAATCTCGCAGAAGTCAGACCTTCGAAGCTGACCTTACACAATACGATGAAAAGTACCAAGGCACATACAAACGTGCTATGGAAAGTGGAATACTTAATAACACAAACAGAACACACGAATTCGTTGACATGATTGCAAAATTAGAAGCGGATAAGGGTGTTCTTTTTGATTTCACCAACAATGAAAAGATTAAGGAAACAGGCTTTGCCATTGAAGGTAAACAGGTTAACGGATATGTGCAGGGAAATAATATCTCTATCAATATCGATTCAACCTCTGCTCTCAATAAAGTTGTCGGCCACGAGATTACACATATCCTCGAAGGCACGGAGCTTTATACGGAACTTGCTAACATTGTTAAGCAATATGCCACAACAAAAGGTGAATATGATAGCAAATTGCAATCGATTGCAAAGCTTTATGAGGGTATAGAAAATGCCAATATTGAAAACGAGCTTACTGCAGATTTGATTGGCGAATATCTTTTTACTGACCCTGAATTCGTAAAGAGATTATCAATAGAGCAACCTACTTTGTTTAAGAAAATTTTCAATGAAATCAAGTATCTTTGCAAGGTTGCCACTGCAGGCAGTAAAGAAGCAAGACAACTTGAAAAGGTTAAAAAGACCTTTGAAGAAGCATACAGACAAAAAAATAACACCGCCACAGACGAAGGTGTGAAGTATAGTGTTGCAAATATAGAAGAAATATTGTATAATAATGATAGTCCTTTATCAATTACTGATAGAGCAAGTACTAATAATAACAGTAGCATAAAATGGGTTTATGATGCCGAGATATTTTCTGTTACAGAAAATAAAAAATTCCATCAAAAAATAAGTGAAATCAATCAGGGTAGTGAATCATTCAGCAAAACTGCTAATGACGAGTATATGATACCAATTGAAAATAAAATTATTTTTACTGATGGAAATTATGATTCACCCTATATAAGTGAAGTTGTTGAAGTTTTGACTGATAGTGCTACTGAATTTGAAGTTATAAGGGAGCGAATATTCAATGTTGAAAAAGGAAAATCCTCGAAGCAAGATGCGGTGCGAACTATTGAACAAGTGTACGGAAATGGGAATATCGTCACATACAGAAGCGGAAATGACGGAGTGTATGATTGGCAAAACGGAAAGCGAAAAGGAAAATCTCGCAGTACAGTTATTAGAAATTATCTCAACAAGCAGTACCGAAGAGGAAATGATAATCAAAGCGAAAAAATTGAAATAAATAATACAGACCCTATTACGAAGGAATCATCGACAGGTGGTTCCTTTTTTGATGCTTCAAAAAAAGAAACAAAATTGTCATTAAGCAATGCTAATGATGATATTGCACCTGTGAGAGAACGTAACAATGTTTATGGTGAGGATATTAAGCTTCAGGTTGACGGTCCTGTGCGTGAAGATATTGCACCAATTGCAGAAGATATTAAAAATCAAAACACCCTTGTTATAGACGATGCACCGATTAAAGATGCTTCTTCTTCAACTCATAATGATTTAGTCAATCAAATGTCTGACATTATGGATGAAACTACTGAAAGTGATGTCAAGTCAAATAATGTTTCACAAGAGTTTATCGAGAAAAATAATAAATCTTTTGGAATTGAAAAACCAAATGATTATGTTCATGTTCAAAAACAAGTGTTTAACACTCTTAAAAATGAGGGCTTCTTCACTGGTGAAGATAATAGCAGAATTGATTACAACGAAGACTCAGGAATGATAATTGAAACCAATAAAAAGGGTATCAAAGAAACATTTAATGGTGATAACTATTCAAACTTAGGTAAAGAGAAAAAAGCCTTAAAACTTGCTACAATTCGTAAATTACCTGAAATAATTAAGAATGGAAAACTTATTGCTGATGATGTGGATAATTATCACAATAAGAGCAGTGTCACTCGTTTTGCATACATTGAATCTGAAATAGAGGTTGACGGTAAAGATGTTTCGGTAAAAATCGACATAAAAAAATCACCGCAAAAAAATAAATTTTGGGTGCATAGTGTACAGATATTAGAAAAAGCCAATGAACAACCCGCAGTCGCTTCAGGAGCGATTAAACGGGCTAACGATTCATCGGCTTATGATGATAGTGTACCAAATCCAACTGAAGATGTCAAGGAAGATTTACCTGATTACTTTGTTGATAGTGAAGATAAGCAAGAAACAAAGTTGACACGAAAGGTGCTCCATTCAAATATTATTGAAGGATTTAAAAGTGCATTTAAAAAATACGGTTTTGACCTTGATGATACTTTAAAAACTGGTAAAAGACACGGTGAAATCTTCCATGATGATAACACACCTCAAAGAATAATGGAAAAGACCTTTGGTAAAGCAGGTAGAATTCTTGCGGACCTGACTGTAAATAAGATTGCACAGAATGAAACCGAGGCAATTAAATGGCTTAATAGTTATACAGGTAAAAATGGTCTTTTGAGAAAACTCTCAAAGGAATATCATATTAGGCCCTATAGTAAAGAAGATGCTGCGGCACAGATGTATTTGGAAGGCTTTTATGTTAATGAAAGTGACGAATATGTCAGATATGGTGATGCAGAGCTTGCGGCAGACTTCCCCGATAGAAATGTCAGAGAAAATATCAGACTGTTTGCAAAAGACCCACGCGTAAGAGAGTTTTATGATTCGTCTTTAAATCTTATAAATGAAGCAAGAGTCCGAAACTGTTATGACCCGATTCCGCGAAGAGATAATTACGCATTGCACTTTAGGGCTATGGAAGATGTTTTTTCAAAAATTGGTGTACCACTTAATCCCAATGATATAAAAGCAAAGGATTTGCCAACGGATTTGAACGGTGTTACTGTCGATTTAAAGCCCGGACAACCATATTTTGCGAGTGCTAAACACAGAGTTGGTGTCAAGACAACTTACAGCCTATTAGGTGGTATGGAACGCTATGCAAACAGTGCTAAAAATCAGATTTATCACATTGATGATATACAAAATTTAAGAGCGTTAAGAAACTATATTGCAGATTCATTCGGTCAAGCAAAAGGGTTAGAGGGCATTGATGAAATGTCTGCAGCAGAAGGAAAAGAAAGAATAGAGTTAGTTTATAACGGACATCTTTCCAATTTTGCTAAATGGTTGAATGAAGAAGCAAATCATGTAGCGGGTAAAACGGCTCTAATTGATAGAGCTATTCACAGAAGAACTCTTCAATTTCTCAATAAGCTTAATGGAATGGTTGGTAGCAATCAGGTAGGCTTTAATCTTTCATCAAGCTTAACCAATATCATACCGGTTGTTCAGACCTTTGCGAGAACGAATAAATATGATTTTGCAAAAGCGTTTTCACAGACGGTTCTTAATACGGCCCGACGTTTCAGCGGTAATGATGACGGATTTGCAGAAAAAAGTCCTGTTATGATTAGACGAAAAGGTGCAGAGAGCTTTGCGAGAACTCCATATCAAAAGATTGCAGATACCGGATATGTTCTTATGAGTGCGGTTGATGGTGTTGCAACCGAACTTATTGCAAGAACAAAATTCAATGAATATACGCGAAAAGGGATGGATGAGCAGAAGGCTCACATTGAAACTGATAAATGGGTTTCAAAATTGATGGGCGACAGGTCGCTCGGTCAACAGCCACTCTTGTATAATTCAAAGACTATTGGATTGTTTACCAAATACCAATTGGAAGTAAGAAACCAATTGGATAGTATGTTTTATGACACACTTCAAGAAACAAAAGAAAAGTATGAAAATATAGAAAGCAATCTTGAAAAAAACGCAAAAACAGCGGCGAAATATACTGCAACACTTTTTGAACTTGCGGTAGCACAACATATCTTTGGTACAGCTTTTGAAGCTATGGCAGGTTATAACCCTGCTTTTGATATTATCGAAGTAATAATCAAGGCTTGCGGTTTTGATGATGAAGATAGCGAAGATGACGTGCTTGATAATCTCGAACAAGCCTTTTTTGAATTGCTTGGAGATATGCCATACTCAAGTTTAATTACAAATGGCGGTAGAATACCAATCAGTTCAGCTTTGCCAATACAAGAAGTGATAATGGGCAAGGACCAAAACGGATATGACTTATCCAGAGAGGAAAGAAGACTTAAAGCGCTTGAAACACTACCGTACTATTTTTTACCGACAGGTTATGGTCAGCTTAAGAAGACTGTTCAAGGCTTATCGATGTTTGATGATGACTTGCCAATTGCAGGTTCTTATACTGATAGTGGTAAACTTCGTTTTTCTGTTGAAGAAACAATGGGTGAAATGCTTAGGGCAGGGTTCTTTGGCCAATATGCAAGCAAGAATGCACGTCAGTATTTTGATGAAAACAGAAATCCATTGAGTGATAAGAAAACACAAGAACTTATTGACCTT
The DNA here is from genome assembly GCA_937877675.1 of uncultured Clostridia bacterium. GTDB lineage: Bacteria > Bacillota > Clostridia > Oscillospirales > Acutalibacteraceae > Fimenecus. The sequence goes on from CALEIS010000140.1 coordinate 6,188, forward strand.
GATGTCCCGATTGAAAAATATTGGGAATATCAGGATGGACTTAAAGCACTTGGTGAACACGCAACCTTGAATGAAAAAGGTGACTATATTGCAAATCTTGAAGGCTTTACTGTTGAACAGAAAAACATTCTTATAAACAATATTGCTGACAGAGATGAGCCTATAGACCTTACAGGATATGAAAACTATTCAAATTTCCAAGAGTTTGATTTTGCTACACGTTATCCTGAAAAATATGCAGTGCTTCAAGAGTGTGGAATTTCAGTTTCGGAATACAAAGAAAAATATGAAGAATCCGTATTTATGTACACAGATGATTTTTCTTGGGCTTCTCAAAATCCTGAAAAATACACACTTTCAAAGGCAGTCACAAGTGATGTAATGAAATACAAACGATACACAAGCGATTTGTATGATATAAGAGCTGATAAAGATAAAAACGGTAATTCTATCAGCGGTACTGCAAAGAAAAAGAAAATTGATTATATCAACAGTCTTGATATTGATTATGGAGCAAAACTTATTCTCTATAAAAGTCAGTATTCGTCTGATGATTCTTATAATGCTGACATCCTTAATTATCTTAATAATAGAAACGACCTTACATATGAGGAGAAGGTAACAATCTTGAAAGAACTGGATTTCAATGTTGATTCAAATGGTAATGTTTGGTGGTAAAGGGGGACTGTAATATGATTCCAAAACAAGACAGACAAGGGATAAGAAACTTTGACCAATTAGCAAGAAGATATAATCTGGATGGTGTAAATGAAGATGCAGTTGCAGAGATAGTCAAGCAAATAAGTCAGGTGGGTCAACACCTGACGATGCTTAACACCACAATTGAACAAAAACTTAATTTCCTACTTTCGAACAATCAATCATGGTTTTTTACGGGTGCTCCAACACTGGAAAATTATCCTACAGCAGAATGGGTTGATACTACACAAAAAGACATTCATGTTGGTGATTTCTATTATGACATTGACAGTGGAAATGTGTACATATTTACAAAAAGTGACGATGTATATGAGTGGAAAAGTTGCTTCAGTGGTGGCAAATGTGACGTTGACCACGATGCCTTACGTCAAGAAGGATGGAATGAAGGTTATTTAGAAGGAATTGCAAAAAGTAAAAAGGTAAAGACAGGCTCATTTATACTTGAAACCGATGAAAGGCAACCAATCATTGAGCATAAATGCAACTTTGTTCCGTCAGTTTTTATTGTCTATCCAATAACTGATATAAATGATACGGAAACAGTTGTAAGAAGAGCTCTTGGCTGCGTTATAATTAATGACGGTAACTTTAATGATTTGAATACCAGTGCTGTGTATAAACCACCACATTTTATTTGGGAACGACAAGATACAGTTACAACCTGGTATGGTGTGTCTGCATATCTTGCTGAATTAACCGAAAGCACTGTCACACTTCCTTACCGAAGCGGTACATATATCTGGAAAAAAGGTTATGAATATGGTTGGAAAGCCATTGAATAAAGCATCACCGTAATTGGTGATGCTTTTCTATATGGTTTTAAATTAATGTAAAGGTGGTGAATCCAATGCAGTTGAGTGAGATTACATTATCAGAACTTGCAACATTTATAAGTAAAATGACGATTGTTTTGGCAGTGCTTATTCCTGTTGTTATTGCTGTTGTTGCTATCATCCGTGGTATTAAATGTCTTCTTCGTAGTGAAATGCTTCGTATATATTATCATAACGAAGAAAAGGAAACAATAAGACAATATGAAATGCAAAACTTTGTGTTGCTGTATAAAGCATACAAGGCACTCCGTGGAAATTCCTTCATAGACGAAATTTATGAAAAAATTCAAACTTGGAAAATTGTTACATAAACAGGAGGTAAAACTATGAAAAACTATCTTACATACCCTTGTAAAGTAATGAATATTACACAGGGGTACACAGGGAATACGAGCCATAGTCCACACAACACAGGCACACCGAAAGACTATCCATGGGATGAAGCTTGTGAAGGTTCAGGCAGAAGTCATATGTATTGTCCTTGTGATGAAATGCTTGTTAAAAGGATTTACACCAAGGGTACAAATACAATTTGGCTTGAGAGCACATTGGAAGTTCTTCTTGCTGATGGGACAAGCGATTTTGTGACTTTGATGGTGATGCATCCAAATGACAGTGACATCAGTCAACTTGAGGTGGGACAGAAGTTTACTCGCGGTGAAGAAATTTGCAAAGAGGGTACTGACGGTAACGCAACAGGTAACCATTTCCACTTTGCTATTGGTAAAGGCAAAAGTAAAGGTAACGGTTGGGTGCAGAACTCAAAGGGTAAATGGGTACTTAATTGTGTTGGTGGTTCTCAAAAACCTGAAACAATGTTTTATATTGACCGTGAGTTTACAACACTTGTCAAAAAGACACAGGGACTTATGTTCAAAGACTTACCAAAAGAAGATGATTTTCTTCCTGAAAAAGGTTATCTAGAAAAAGGTGATAACGGTAAGTCAATAGAAATGCTGTGTGATTTCTTTGCTAATAACGTAAAAGGCAGCTATTTTGGCGACTATTTAGAAGCCTGTGTAAAAGTATTCCAAAAACAAAACGGACTGGAAACAGACGGAAAAGTTACAGAAATGCTGCTTAAAAAACTTAAAGAAAAAGGTTTCAAAAAAGGAGAATAATTATGGAAATCATTAAAAATTACATTATCATCCCTATTATTTTAGTGTGCCTTATTGTAGGCTACATACTTAAAAATATTGTCAATACAGACAAAATCAACAAGTTCATACCACTCATTATGGCCGTTCTCGGTGTCGTTCTAAGCCTTTGGATAAACGAATGGCAGTTTACAATGGACGTGATGCTCGGCGGTCTTGTATCCGGTCTTGCATCCTCAGGTGGGTATGATGGATATAAAGGGCTTAAGGAATACTTTGGTAATATTGTTGATAAATACTTTTTTAATAAGAAAAACGAATGACAGCAAGTTACCGGCAAATAAGCTAACGTGCATATTATACTCATTTATGATTGTTAGAGCCTTAAAAACTGCAATTTTGGATATCTTATAACCACGAATGATAATAAGTTGCAAGTTGCAAGCAAGTTACAACGCACGGTGTGATTTGTGCGTTATGTTTTTTACAAGTTGCTGTTTTTATACCATAAAGTTAAATTCATTTAAAAAAACAGCTTGTTTTTGATTTGTTGGTGCAACAAGTGAAAAAAGAAATTAAAATTCATTTGTTTTTTGATTTGAAATGTACTCTAAACACTATAAAAATACTCTAAAGTTTTTAATTTACGAGGTATAACTATGAAATTTGATAAAGCATTAGAAGCAATGAAAAACGGTTTATATGTTAAGCTTCCATCATGGGGCGGATATTGGTGCTGGGATTAAGAAAAGCAGACTATTATGATACACACTAAGGAAGGTAATGTTCTTGACGTCAGAGAAACACAGAGAGTTGAATATACTCTTGGTAATGTTTGCTCTGATGAATGGATTATCGCAGATGAAGAGAACACTCCTATTCTCGGCGGTGTTGCAACTTTCAATTTCGGCGAAGCTATTAAATATTTAAAACGTGGATTCAAAGTTAAAAGACGTGGTTGGAATGGGAAGGGCATTTATATTGAGATGCAGAAACCAGATGAACATTCCAAGATGACATTACCATACATTTACATTGTGACCAATGGTCTTGTGACTGATAATCCAGATGCACCAAAAGGTGTTGTTCCATGGCTTGCATCACAGACTGATATGCTTGCAGAAGATTGGATTTTCGCTGAATAACCTTTTTGCAATCAAATGCAAACTGATATAATGATATCATAATATCAAAATTAAATAATAAAACAAAATGCCCCTGCATTGGATTTAACCTCTGCAGGGGTATTTTTTCTGTAAAAATTATGTCACAAAAAATAATTTATGTTCGATTATATATTACAAAAGGAGGTGAAAGATGATGGCTTTAGATAAAATATGCGATTTTTGTGATGGTTCAGGGGAATGCTATTACTGTAAAGGTACAGGAAACGTAAAAAAAATAGTTCCTCATCCAGACCCAAAATACGTTGATGGTTATGACCATGTGAACTGTCAAATTTGTAAAGGTAGCGGAATCTGTCCCTATTGCAATGGCTCTGGGAGAGCAAAATGATATTATGACATCATTATATCAAAACCAAATATTTAAATAATAAAATGCCCCTCCGCTTAATTGCAGAGGGGTCATTTTTTGTGTAAATATTACAGAGTATGACTGCTTTTATGGTTTTCTGATAAAAAAATGCAAACAGATAGTGACAATTTTAATGTGCGGTTTAACTTATAATGTATTTTGAAATACTTATAGGTGAAAATGCTATGAAAAATTGTAAAAATTGGCAAAAAAAATTCTCAAAAAGATACAAAAAAATACAAAAAAGCACAAAAAGTGTCGTTTTAGTAAAATTTTACTTGAAAAATTGTAACCAAGTTGCTACAATTAAATATGTAATATCCTGTGCGCGTGTACCCTTTTCTGTTGATGTGATTGTTAGCGATAACAATTTTGTGACTTCAAAGAGATTTTTTTGTGGTAAGAAACAATCTCAATTTAAAGGATGTGAAAAAATGCCTCTTTTAGAAGATGCGAATAATCTTTATAATTGTGATGAATTATCTAATGAAGACAAATTAAGAATAGATAATGCAATTTTACAGTTAAAAGAAGAACATGGTGTGGACGATTTTTCGATGGATTTTATTTCTTACTTGAAGGATAATGAAGAGTTTGAAATTATGGATTGTGCTTTAGATGATGATACTACTGGTATGCTTTTTGTCGATTTAAATACTCCATTAAAATTAAAAAACATAACATCTAATAAATTAATAGTAATTAATGAGCATTTAAAGATTGATGAGGATTATGCTAAAAAAAGAAGATTTATTGCTGCTCATGAGTACGGACATTATATTCTTCATAGACAAGGGCAACATCAATATGCAAAAAGAGATACAGGACATATTCATAATCACGAGGAACTCGAGGCTGAATACTTTGCAAGAAGTTTTTTGATGCCTGCACCATATGTTAAATTTATCTATAATGCAAAAAAAGAAAAAAATTCTTTTTATGAAATTGTTAATCTCGTAGCGGCTATATTTAATGTTACTACTAAAAAAGCAAGAGTAAGATTGCAAGAGTTAGGATGTGTAGAATAATTATGGCACATGATGACTTTAATGAATTATTTAACACATATCGTAACGATATAGAAGACAATGGTAAACCTGTTAAAAAAGATGGCGATAGCCCAGCAAAAAAGATTACTCAAAGTTTGTCTAACAGAGAAACATATTACTCTAAAATGACAAAAAATTATGTGAATCAAAATTTAAGTCGTTTTATTCTCAAGGAAATTCATAAATGGGTATTCTTTTGGGTTATGATGGGGGCTTTAATTGCGGTAAGTGTATTATTTGTATTAATTGCGGTAAAGGTTATAGAGTTGCCTGTCACTGAAATTACCGATGCTTTTCCACTGTTATTAGGAGCATTTGCTTCCTTCATAGCAACAATTATCGCCATTCCATTGCTTATAGGGCAATATCTATTTAACAAGTCAGAAGATAACAATATGGGTCAGATGGTTCTCAACATGCAACAGTATGATCGAGAAGGTCAAGCTTTATTTAGTGAATATATTTTTCACGAAAAAAATGAAAAATAGAACCACATTACAAACAATTTACAAACAAAACATTTAATCCCCTTGCTATAGAAGGGGATTTGTTTATTTGGTAAGGACGAGGTCACCAGTTCGAATCTGGTTAGCAGCTCCAAACAAAAATCCGCTCTCGAAAGAGGACGGATTTTTGTTTGTATTATTCACTATTCATTTTTCATCATTCATTATTCATTAACTTATCCCCACAAACTTCAGTTTGTTTTTATGGTAAAATTAACTGCAGATTGACATAGAAAGTTTTACAATGGTATAATTAATGTAATATTTTTATGAGGTTAGAAAAATGGAAGAAATCTTAACAGTTGAAGAGTTGGCTGAAAAACTCGACGATGATGAAAAAAGAAGAATACCCCGAATTTTCTATATTCATATTGCCTTGACATTGGTTATTATAATAGGTGCACTGGCACTTATCGGCTTCACTGGTTACTATTTTTATAAAGCCGAAACAGTAAAGATACAATACGATGCAAAATGGGTGGAATATAATGGGGATATATATAAATTTCACTTGATTGATGAACTGCAAGTCTTGCAAAATCAGCACGAATCAATAAAGGGGACAGCAGTCAGATATTTAGGGTATCTTTTGGTATATTGCATGGTATCATTAATTGTAATTTATTTGTTTCACAGTTACATAAATGATAATCATTGGTACTATGATGAAGATGTTTTACGATATTTAAGGAAACAAAAGCGAAAGAAAAAGTGATTTTATGCATAAAAACAAGTATATACAGCTAATTAGTGTATAAATATTCATATTTGAGTGCATTTTCTTACAAATTATGTATAAATGCTTGACTTTTTACGAATACGAGATATAATCTAACTGTATTTTGAATATAATTTACAAAAGGAGTAGATTAAAAATGAAAAAATCAGTAAAAATTCTTTCAGTAGTTCTTGCTCTTGTTATTGTTATCGGTTGCTTCGCAGCTTGTGGCAAAAAGGACGGAATCAAAATTGGCGTTCAGACAAACACAACTGGTGATATTTATTCATCTGGTGACTTTGGTGAGGATGCTGTTGTTCGTTACGATAATGGTGCTGTTGCTGTTGAAGCGCTCAAAAATGGTAAAGTTGACTGCGTTATCATTGATAATGAACCAGCAAAAGCTTATGTTGCTGCAAATAAAGGTCTTAAAATCCTTGAAACAGAATATGCAGTAGAAGATTATGCTATTTGCTTCCAGAAAGGTAATGTTGAACTTAAGAATGCTGTTAATGGTGCTCTTAAAGAACTCATTGCAGATGGTTCAGTTAAGAAGATAGTTGATAAGTACATCAATGCTTCTGGTGAAGCACTTGTTGGTGTTTCAAAGGCTGTTGATACAGAAAAACCAAACCTTATTATGGCAACAAATGCAGAGTTTCCACCATATGAATACATTGATGGTGATTTGTATTATGGTATTGACGTGGAAATTGCAAAAATTATTGCTGATAAACTTGGCTACGACCTTATAATTGAAAACGTTTCATTTGATTCAATTATTCCTGGTGTTGTTGAAGGCAAATATCATATGGGTATGGCTGGTATGACAGTTACAGATGAAAGACTTAAGCAGGTTGAATTCTCAGATTCATATGCAACAGGTGTTCAGGTTGTTATCGTTTCAGAAAACAGCAAAATTCAGTCAATAGAGGATTTAGATAAATATTATCTTCCAAAAGAATAATTAAAATTCGCACAAAGATTCAGGGCGGTTAAATCCGCCCTGTTTTTGTGACTCTACGAGAGGAAAGTGTTCATGTTAAAAATTAATTTAGATGGTCTTTCAGCACTTGTGACAGAATACAAAGAAGTTATGATTGACGGTAACCGATATCAACTTCTTTTTGATGGACTTGCTAATACATTCATCATCACTTTTGGTGCATTGGCTATTGGTATTGTTCTTGGTATTGTTGTTGCAGCAGTCAGAACCTCTTTTGATAAGAATAAAGAAGCAATGCAACTTCGCAAGGGTATAGGATATTACATTCTTGCGCTATTAAATGGAATTTGTAAATTTTACCTTACAGTAACTCGAGGTACGCCTGTTGTCGTTCAGTTAATGATTTCATATTTTATTATTTTTGCTGCAGCTGATGATGGTGTTCCTGTTGCGATTTTTGCTTTTGGTATAAATTCAGGTGCGTATGTTGCTGAAATTTTCCGTGCGGGTATTATGTCCATTGACCATGGTCAGTTTGAAGCAGGTCGTAGCCTTGGATTTAACTATTTCCAAACAATGCGTTTTATTGTTATTCCACAGATGTTCAAAGCTGTTCTTCCAACACTTTGTAACGAGTTTATTGCTCTTATTAAAGAAACATCAGTTGCTGGTTATGTAGGTGTCATGGACCTTACAAAAGCAGGTAACACAATTGCAGGTAGAACTTTTGAATATTTTATCCCACTTTTAACAGTTGCAGCTATTTATCTTGTAATGGTTATGATTCTTTCATGGCTTGTAGGCAGACTTGAAAGGAGGTTGCGTAAGAGTGACAGATAATGTGCTTATTAAAGTTGAAGGTCTTAAGAAACACTACACAGGTGGTGTTGTTAAGGCTCTTGATGGTGTTGATTGTGAAATCAAAAAGGGTGAAGTCGTTGTTATTGTTGGACCTTCAGGCTCAGGCAAATCAACTTTTTTGCGTTCACTCAACCTTCTTGAAATTCCAACTGAAGGAAAAATTTATTTTGACGGAGTAGATATTACAGATAAAAAGACGAATATTAACACTCACCGTCAAAGAATGGGTATGGTGTTCCAACACTTTAACCTTTTCCCAAATATGAATGTGCTCAAGAATATGACAAAAGCTCCAATGACTCTTCTTAAGAAGAGCAAGGATGAAGCAGAGCATAAAGCTATTGAACTTCTTGATAGAGTAGGTCTTAAAGATAGAGCAGATGCTTACCCAAGTCAACTCTCAGGTGGTCAGAAACAGCGTGTTGCTATTGTTCGTGCACTTTGTATGGAACCTGAAGTAATGCTCTTTGACGAACCAACATCAGCGCTTGACCCTGAGATGGTTGGCGAGGTGCTTGATGTTATGAAGAATCTTGCTCGTGAAGGTATGACAATGGTTGTTGTTACTCACGAAATGGGATTTGCTCGTGAAGTTGGTACAAGAGTTATTTTCATGGATGGTGGTAGAATTATCGAAGAAAATAATCCAAAAGATTTCTTTGAAAACCCACAGAATGAAAGACTTAAAGATTTCCTTTCAAAAGTTTTATAACGTATAAAATAAAGTCACCTTGGTAAAATATTACCGAGGTGATTTTTATGAATAATATGAATTTAGAAACAAAAGCATATTTTGATGCACTACCAATTTCAATAAGGTCAGCCATTGTGGAGTCAGGCGCTAAGTTCGATACACTCGAACAGTTAAAAGTCCTTGTTCAGGCATATACAGGACAAGCAAATAGCTAAAATTATTGGGTCTTCAAAAGAAGACCTTTTTATTTTAAATTTTTATTGACTATGCAAAAGAAAAGTGATAATATTCTTTTCGGCAATTTAGTTTAATTTAAACGGATGTGATTATGTGAAGAAATTTTATCTTAAACCAAAGTTTTTCAGCACTATGAAAAACTATTCAAAAGAACAAGCTGTAAAGGATATTATAGCAGGTATAATCGTTGCAATTATCGCATTACCATTGTCAATTGCTTTGGCATTGGCGTCGGGTGTTGAACCTGCTTGTGGTGTTTATACTGCGATTTTTGCAGGTTTTATGGTTTCGTTTTTAGGTGGTAGCCGTGTCCAAATTGCAGGACCTACGGCAGCGTTTGCAACTGTTGTTGCAGGAATTGTAGCGACTCAAGGAATGGAAGGCTTGATTATTGCCACAATCCTTGCAGGTATATTCTTAATTCTTATGGGTGTATTCAAATTAGGCTCATTGATTAAGTTTATTCCTTACACAATTACAACTGGTTTCACTGCAGGTATTGCGGTTACAATTTTTATCGGTCAGATTAAAGACTTCTTAGGATTACAGTATGCAGAGGGTGTTAAACCAATTGAAGCGATTGAAAAAATCGAAGCAAATATCCATGCCATTGGTACATTCAGTTGGCAAGCACTCTTAGTTGGTGCCGTTTCTCTTGCTATACTTATTATATATCCTAAGTTTGAAAAGAAAATCCCACCATCACTTATTGCTGTTATTGTTGGTGCGTTGATGGTTAAATTCATTCCAACACTCGACAACGGAGTTTTCACAATAGGTGAGTTATATACAATTCCATCAGGTTTCCCAAAATTTGCACTTTCAGGAATGGAATTCAGTTTTGCAAAGGTGTCAGCAGTTTTACCTGATGCGTTCACAATTGCGATTCTTGCAGCTATTGAATCTTTGCTTTCTTGTGTTGTTGCTGATAGTATGGTAAATTCTCGTCATAACTCAAATGCAGAACTTGTAGCACAGGGTGTAGGTAATATCACTTCTGTATTGTTTGGTGGAATCCCTGCAACTGGTGCAATTGCAAGAACTGCAGCCAATGCAAAAAATGGTGGCAGAACTCCTGTGGCAGGTATGGTACACGCAGTTGTGCTTTTGTTAGTGCTTTTATTCCTCATGCCTTTGGCAGGACTTATCCCAATGCCAACTATTGCAGCAATTCTCTTTATGGTTGCTTACAATATGAGCGAATATAAAAAGTTTATACATACCTTAAAAACTGCACCAAAAAGTGATATTGTAGTTATGGTAATCACTTTCGGACTTACAGTTATCTTTGACTTGGTTATTGCCATTGAAGTGGGTATGATTCTTGCTGCGATGTTCTTTATGAAACGAATGAGTGAAGAAACAGCAGTAAAAGGCTGGAAGTATGTAGATAGTGAAAATGACGACGATAGTCTTGATTTAAAAGTTGTTCCTCAGAATGTTCGTGTTTATGAGGTTAGCGGACCATTATTCTTTGGTGCTGCCGATAAAATCCTTGATATTCAGTTAAAAGAATATACAAGTTGTCTTGTATTGCGAATGAGGGGCGTTACTGCTATTGATGCAACAGCGATGCACTCTTTAGAAACTCTTTATAAGAAATGCCAGAGCAAGGGGGTATCACTTGTTCTTTCTCATGTAAATGAACAGCCTCTTAATGCTATGAAAAAGGCAGGTTTCTATGAAACGGTTGGTGCTGACAATTTCTGTGCTCATATCGACGAAGCACTTGAATGTGCAGCGAAAAAATAGAATATAATATAAGATACGGTGGAGAAAATCTGCCGTATTTTTTGTTGTTTTCAAGATGTTTTGATATACATATTATATATAGGTGATTTTTAGTGTAAATTT
>CALEIS010000141.1 GCA_937877675.1 uncultured Clostridia bacterium
AAAGTGGTACGCGAGCTGGGTTCAGAACGTCGTGAGACAGTTCGGTCCCTATCTGCTGTGGGCGTAGGAAATTTGAGGAGCGCTGTCCCTAGTACGAGAGGACCGGGATGGACGCACCGCTGGTGCATCGGTTGTTCCGCCAGGAGCACGGCCGAGCAGCTAAGTGCGGATTGGATAAACGCTGAAAGCATCTAAGCGTGAAGCCATCTCCAAGATAAGATTTCCCATAGCATAAGCTAGTAAGACCCCATGTGGACTACGTGGTTGATAGGCTGCAGGTGTAAGCACGGTGACGTGTTCAGCTTGGCAGTACTAATAGGTCGAGGGCTTGACCATTATGCTTGGTTCAATTAAAGTACAATTTCTCTTCAAGACATGATATATATCACCTAACCTTTGTTCAGTTTTCAGGGTACATACAAAAGACCTTCAATCGAAGGTCTTTTTTTTTATTTTTTCTATTTAAACTATTGAAATTGATATTTCTTTTTGCTAAAATTTATATATAATGGCGAAGGATGTGATTTTTTTGAAAGCAATTATAAATGGCAAAATAATTCTTAAGGATAGTGTAGTTGAAAACTGTGCATTAATATACAATAACCAAATTGAAGGTGTTGTTTCTGAAAATCTTATTCCTGATAATGCGGAAATCATTGACGCTAATGGTGGCTATGTTGCTCCTGGTCTTATAGATTTGCATATTCATGGTTATCATAGAAAAGATGTCTGTGATGGTGAAGTTGAAAGTTTAAAAACAATCTCAAAAGGTCTTCTCAGCAATGGTGTTACAGGATATCTTCCAACAACTATGACGGAGGATATGAGTGTTATTCAAAAAGCACTTGATGTTTGCTGTTCTTTGAAGGAAGAAAGCAAAAACTGGGATGGAAGTATTATCTTAGGTTGTCATGCTGAAGGTCCATTTATCAGCGAAAGTAAAAAAGGAGCTCAGGATGCAAAATATATTCTTAAACCAGATGCGTCTTTTGTAAAAAAGAATAAAGATATTATAAAAATTATTACACTTGCACCTGAAACAGATACAGAAGATTTCGATGCAATTCGTGAAATGTGTAGTGATACTGACATTGTCGTATCTATGGGACATACATCTGCTGACTATGAAACTGCAATGAAAAGTATTGATGCAGGTGTAAAGCATGTTACACATCTTTTTAATGCAATGACCCCACTTACTCATCGAGCACCCGGTGTTGTTGGTGCTGCACTTAATGGTGATGTTAGTGTTGAGCTTATTGTCGATACAGTCCATGTTGATAAATCACTTTATAATATGTTATGGCAACTTAAGGGTAGGAAACTCTGTTTTATTACAGACTGCTTACCAGCGGGAGGTTTGCCAGTAGGTGAATATACATTGGGTGGACAAAAGATTATATATGATGGCACAATCTGTAAATTAGAAGACGGCACGATTGCAGGAAGTGTATTACAACTCAATAAAGGAGTGTGGAATGTTTATGTAAATTCCAATATTCCACTTCATGAGTGTGTTAATTGTGCATCTTTAAACCCTGCAACAGTATTAGGTTTAGATAAAACAAAGGGTTCACTTGAAAAGGGTAAAGATGCCGATATTATAATTACAGATAATGAATTTAATGTAAAGAAAACAATCATCGCAGGAGGAATAAAGTATGAATCTTAAAGTAAAAGCAAAATTAGACCCAAAATTTGAACCATTATCAGTTGTTGTTAGAGATATGCGTGAGGCAACAAAAGAAAATGGTCAGGATGTTATTGTTGCAATCGAAAGAAATAAAGGACAAATCAGTACATATAAAACAAGAATTTATCCTGATGGCACAGGACATGACGAGGAAAACTTCCGTTTCATTGAAAGAATCGTAAAATCTCTTTTATGGGTTGCTGGTGGTTATAGAGTTTTTATTGCAGGTAGTGAAGTTGTAGGCAAAAAATTAAAAGAAGCATATACTCCAGATGGTATCCGTGCATTTGACGAAGATTATATGGCAGGTGTTTTTGAACATCCATTTGAAGTTGTTACTTGCTCATTAGAAGAAGCCCCTGAAGAATATTATATTGCTGAATCTGTTGGCAGACATCTTGACGGATGTCGTATAGGTTTTGATGCAGGTGGTAGCGACAGAAAAGTAAGTGCTGTTATTGACGGTGAAAGTGTTTATTCAGAAGAAGTTGTTTGGTTTCCAAAACTTAATTCTGACCCTGAATATCACTATCAGGGAATCCTTGAAGCTATGAAAACAGCAGCATCAAAGATGCCAAGAGTTGATGCTATCGGCGTTTCATCAGCAGGTGTTTATATTGAAAACAGAACAATGGCTGCATCACTTTTCCTTAAAGTAGGTAAAGAAGATTTTGATAAGAGAATTAAAAACATATATCTTGATGTTGCCAAGGAAATCGGAGAGGATATTCCTGTCGTTGTAGCTAATGATGGTGATGTTACTGCTCTTGCAGGTGCTATGGACCTTAATGATGACTCTGTTTTGGGTATTGCAATGGGTACAAGTGAAGCAGGTGGATATATCGACCAACAGGGTAATATTACAGGTTGGCTCAATGAACTTGCATTTGTTCCTGTTGACTTTAATAAGGATGCTATGGTTGACGAGTGGTCAGGTGACTATGGTTGTGGTGTTAAGTATTTCTCACAGGATGGTGTTATAAAACTTGCACCTTATGCAGGAATTGAACTTGACGAAAATCTTTCTCCAGCCGAAAAACTTAAAGTTGTTCAAGGTCTTATGGAAAAAGGCGACCAGAATGCAGCTGATATCTATGACACAATCGGTGTATATTTCGGATATGCTATTGCTTATTATTGCGAATTTTATGATATTAAGCACGTTCTTATAATGGGTAGAGTAACATCTGGACAGGGTGGACAAATTATTTTGTCACGTGCACAGGAAGTTCTTGATAAGGAATTCCCTGAACTTGCTGAGAAAATGGAACTTCATATTCCTGACGAAAAATCTCGTCGTGTTGGACAATCAGTTGCTGCAGCAAGTTTACCAGAAATAAAATGAAAACTATATAGAGTTTGAAAAGAGGAATTTTTGTGGGTATATTTGGACCATCAAAGAAGGAAAAAGAATTACAAGGTGAAATTGAAAGGCTAAATACAATGTTATCTCCTGAACAACGGGAGATAGAAACATTACAAAGACAAATCTTTGAATTGAGAAATGTAATTTCTAATTTGAATAATGCAATTGATGAAAAAAAATATTTTATTTCAAATTTGGATACTCAAATAAATTCACTTAATTATACTATTTATGATATGCAAAGACAGTTATCTATATTTGATACAGATATTCAAGTGTTAGATTATGGATTATATAAACCTACTTTTGAATTTGCAAATTCAGATTTGTATAAAGTTGAATTGATTAGATTGAGAGATACTCAAAAACAATTTATAAAAAACGATGCTGCTGTATTTGGTAATACAAATTGGCAAGTAAATGGGAGTGTTTCACAAGGTCGTGTAATGGTTAATAACTATAAGAAACTATTGCTTCGAGCATTTAATGTTGAGTGTGATGATATTGTTGCTAATGTCAAAATATCGAATCTAGAACGTTCTGTTGAAAGAATTTATAAAATTAGTGAACAAATTTCTAAATTAGGAAATTCTATGGGAATCGGAATTTCACCAGACTATATTCGCCTGAAAATTGATGAAGTTAAACTTGCTCTAGATTTTCAGCAAAAAAAACAAGAAGAAAAGGAACGTCAAAAGGAATTAAGAGCACAAGAACGAGAAGAAGCAAAAGTTCTTAAAGAAATTGAAGAAGAAAGAAAACGACTAAAAAAGGAGCAGACTCATTATGAAAATGCCTTAAGTATGTTGCTTAATCAAATTAGTAAACAAGGTGAAACCGAAGAACTGATGGATAAGAAAAAACAGTTGGAAAACCAGATTAATGATACTTTAAAGGCAATTGAGGATGTAGATTATAGAGAAGCTAACCGAAAAGCAGGATATGTTTATGTAATAAGTAACATTGGTGCATTTGGTGAAAATGTTTATAAAATAGGTATGACAAGAAGACTTGATCCAATAGAGAGAATTTATGAACTTAGTGATGCTTCAGTTCCATTTAATTTTGATGTTCATGCAATGATTTTTACTGAAGATGCACCAGGGTTGGAAGCATCTTTACACAATGCTTTTGAAAAGAACAAATTAAATAAGATTAATACACGTAGGGAATTCTTTGCTGTTACTTTGGATGAAATTAAATCAGAAGTACGAAAGAATTTTGATAAAACTGTTGAATGGAATGATATACCAGAAGCGGAACAATATAGACAATCAAAACTTATGAATAATTCCTAATATACCATAAATAATTTTTTTATAAGTTTTTAACGTATCTTTTAAAATTTAGTTAACCATAAAAATAACCCTCGTACTATTGTCGTACGAGGGTTTAACATTATATATTTGTTTTTAGAATTAATATACACCTTGTGCAACCATTGCTTCTGCAACTTTTTCAAAACCTGCAATATTAGCACCTGCGATAAGGTCATAACCCATGCCATAACGTTCTGCAGCACTAACTGAAATATCGTAGATATTCTTCATAGCATTTTTAAGCATTTCGTCAACCTTTTCTGCTGTCCATGCAAGACGCTGACTGTTCTGGCTCATTTCAAGACCTGAAACGCAAACACCACCAGCATTAACTGCCTTTGATGGAGCAACGATTACGTTGTTTTCAAGGAAGTATTCAACAGCTTCAGCAGTTGTTGGCATATTAGCAACTTCGATGTAGTATTTTGTGCCGTTAGCAACGATTTTCTTTGCTTCTTCAAGTGTTACTTCATTCTGTGTAGCACATGGAAGAGCAACGTCAACCTTAACACCCCAAGGTTTCTGTCCTGGGAAGAACTCTGCACCGAATTTGTCAGCATAATCTTTAGCCTTATCTCTACCTGATGCACGCATCTCAAGAAGATAGTTAATCTTTTCTTCTGTTACGATACCATCTTTGTCATAAACGTAGCCGTCAGGACCTGAAAGTGTAAGAGGGATACCACCAAGTTCTGCAATCTTTTTAATTGCACCCCAAGCAACATTACCAAAACCTGATACTGCAAATGTTTTTCCCTTAATGTCTTCACCTTCGTGAGCAAGAACTTCATTTGTATAATAGATAGCACCATAACCAGTTGCTTCAGGACGAACAAGTGAACCACCGTAAGCAAGACCTTTACCAGTAAGAACACCGTTTTCGAAAGCACCAACAATTCTCTTGTACTGACCGAAAAGATAACCAATTTCTTTACCGCTAACACCGATGTCGCCAGCAGGAACGTCAATACTTGAACCGATATGACGATAAAGCTCTGTCATAAATGCCTGACAGAATCTCATGATTTCTCCGTCACTCTTACCAACAGGGTTAAAGTCAGAACCACCCTTAGCACCACCCATAGGAAGACCTGTAAGTGAGTTTTTGAATGTCTGCTCAAAACCAAGGAAATAAATAATACTAGCGTTTACGCTTGGATGGAAGCGAAGACCACCTTTATAAGGACCGATAGCAGAGTTGAACTGTACACGCCAACCACGGTTAACCTGAGTCTGACCATTATCATCAACCCATGCAATTCTAAAACGAACTGTTCTGTCTGGTTCAACCATTCTGCCAAGAATATCATACTTTTCGTATTCAGGATGTGCCTCAATAACTTTTTCAAGAGAACCATAAACTTCTCTTACACACTGCATAAATTCTTTTTTGTCGCCGTCACGTTCTTCAACTCTTTGAAGAATTTTTTCAATGTAACTATTCATAATAAAACCTCCAGGTTTAAGTGTACCATATTATAAAGGTACCGATGTTAAAAATAATAACATAAACACTATATTTTTTTCAATTATCAATAATGAAAAATATAGTTAGATTTTAACACTTTAATTTGTGAAAAATGACAATATCAGTATTCACAAGTTGCAAATTTGATGTATAATCTTGCAAAACTATATGAAAAATGCAAGAAATCTTGTATATTTTATTCAAATACTGCTCGTAATAAATATTGATATAGTAATTATATACAAATTGACAAATAGTACTTGTTTTGTTAAAATATAAGCAATAAAAATTATTCGTGGTGTAATTATGCAAAGATTTATTTCCAACTCAACAGAGGATACAATTGAATTAGGAAAAACTCTTGCAAAGACTCTTAATGGCGGGACTGTTGTTGCCTTTTATGGTGGTCTTGGAATGGGTAAAACTGCTTTCACAAGAGGTATGGCAAAGGCTTTGGGTGTTGATGAAGATGTCAACAGTCCAACTTTTGCAATCGTAAATGATTATGGTGGTAATCCACCTTTATATCATTTTGATATGTACCGTGTAGAAAGCTGGGACGACCTTTATGCAAGTGGATTTTTTGATTTTTACGAAGCAGGTGGCATTTTAGCTGTTGAGTGGAGTGAAAATATTGAAAATGCACTTCCAGAAAACACTATAAGGGTTACTATTGAGCGTGGAAAAAGTGATAACCAACGAATAATTACGATTGACGGAGGGGTAGAAATATGAAAATCTTATCTGTTGATTCTTCATCAGTTACCGCATCCGTTGCAATAACTGAAAATGGTAAAGTTTTAGCTGAAAACTTTATAAATAATGGTCTTACTCATAGTCAGACTTTGATGCCAATGGTTGATAAGACAATAAAAGAAAGTGGGATTTCTGTTAAAGATATTGACTTGTTTGCAATAACTCATGGTCCCGGCTCTTTTACAGGTGTCAGAATTGGTATTGCATCAGTTAAGGGTATGGCAGATGCACTTAACAAAAAATGTGTTACAGTTTCCACTCTTGAAGCTATTGCAGAGCCTTTGAAAAATGATGATGTAATTGCTTGTGCAGTTATGGATGCCCGTTGTAATCAGGTTTATACTGCATTTTTCAATAAAGGTAATCGTCTTTGTGAGGATAAGGCAATTTTAATTGATGAACTTGGTGAAGAACTCAAACAATATGATAAAAAGATTGTGTTTATAGGTGATGGCTCAGTTTTATGTTATGATAAATTACATGAAATTATCCAAAATTGTGAAATAGCAAATGAAGAAATCCGTTATGTTCATGGCTCATGTGTAGGCTTCGTTGCAGAAGATAAAATAAACAATGGTGAAAAGCCAATTAATTCAGCAAATCTTGTTCCTTTTTATTTGAGATTACCTCAGGCAGAAAGAGAACTGAAATTAAAGAAATAATAAAAAAAGGGGATATAAAAATGATAGCATTAGGTGCAGACCACGGTGGATTTGAATTAAAAGAAGCAATTAAAAAGCATTTTGACGAACAAGGTGTTGAATATATCGACTGTGGAACATATTCAGCAGAGTCAATTGATTATGCTCCAATAGCAAAGGCAACTTGTGAAAAGGTTACAAGTGGCGAGTGTGATAAAGCAATTCTCTGTTGTGGTACTGGTATCGGTATTTCAATGGCAGCAAATAAGGTAAAGGGAATCCGTGCTGCTTGTTGCTCAGACTATTTCAGTGCAAAACTTACAAGAATGCATAACGACGCAAATGCACTTTGTATGGGTGGTCGTGTTGTTGGTGTTGGTCTTGCTTTGGAACTTGTTGATGTTTTCCTTAATACAGAATTTGAAGGCGGACGTCATCAGAGAAGGATTGACCAGATTATGGAGATAGAAAACTCATAAGATTTTGGGGGAATGAAAAATGTCAGTTACAATTACTAATCATCCACTTATTCAACATAAACTTACTCTTTTAAGAGACAAAAATACAGGTTCAAAGGATTTTAGAATACTTGTTTCTGAAATTGCAACTCTTATGTGCTATGAAGCAACTCGTGACCTTCCTTTGATGGATGTTGAGGTTGAAACACCGATTCAAAAAACAACTGCCAAGATGATTTCAGGTAAAACACTTGCTTTTGTCCCAATACTCCGAGCAGGTACAGGTATGCTTGATGGTGTACTTTCACTCGTTCCATCTGCAAAAGTTGGTCATATCGGTATGTATAGAGACGAGGAAACAGCTCTCCCAATACCATATTACTGCAAATTACCTTCAGATATTGAGCAACGTGAAGTTATTGTTCTTGACCCAATGCTTGCAACAGGTGGCTCTGCAATTGATGCAATCGCACAGATTAAGGAATATAAGCCAAAATCAATTAAGTTTATGGGTATTATTGCAGCTCCTGAAGGTCTCAAGGCTCTTACAGAAGCACATCCTGATGTTGATGTTTACTGTGCAGCACTTGATGAAAAACTTAATGAGCATAAATACATCGTCCCAGGTCTTGGCGATGCAGGTGACAGAATTTTCGGCACAAAATAATGTAAAAAATAAAAGGCAGTCAATCGACTGCCTTAATTTTTTGCTTACTTTTATAATTCTACTTTCTGTGGCATACCGCCATTTTCCCTTGATTTGTCTGCAAGATAAACACATAAATGACCTGCAACGGAGTCAAAAATTGATGTACAAGCAAGGCTTGGCTTTTCACCACGGACAAATGACACAAAGTCAGCGGAAAGTCTTTCGTCACCGCCACCGTGACCACCGTAAGCACCAACCATATCACCAGTAACATTAAGGTCAACTTCTTCAACAATTCTTTCGTCAGTAGTTGTAGGATGAATCTTTGAAACATAGAATTTTGATTCTTCAAAATTACCGTAAATTTCACCCTTTGTACCTACAATATGAATTCTGCGAAGAGGAGTTGATGAGCCACCAACCATATTGTGAGTGCCTGTTGCACCACTTGCGAAATTTACAAGGACGGATTGATGGTCAACGACATTGTTATTACACTTGTAAATACATTTTCCGTAAGATGAATCACCCTTAAGAAGGTTTATTTTATCTTCAATAGTTGGGTTTTCAATATGCTCAAGTTTATCCCAAATGTAGAATGCCCATCTTTCAGGTTGGTCTATGTAAAGTCGTTTTGCAGAGTATCTGCATTCATCAACCAAAGGGCAATCAACTAAACATCTTTCTCCTGCATTTTCAGGAGCGTTTTCAGGTTTGAACTGATATTTACCACCATAACTTGAAATAGAAACAGGCTTTG
>CALEIS010000142.1 GCA_937877675.1 uncultured Clostridia bacterium
TTACAGAAGGGTACTCCTTTCATTTATCAGGGTCAGGAAATCGGTATGACAAATATCGAACTTCACTCAATTGATGAATTCAAGGATATGATTACCTTCAATAACCAGAAGATGTTCAATAAACTTGGCATTAAAGGTGACAAGTTCGTTAAGATGGCAAATGCAGGTTCTCGTGAAAACTCAAGAACTCCTGTTCAATGGGATGACAGTGCTTATGCAGGTTTCTCAACAGTTGAGCCTTGGTTTAATCTTAACCCTAACTACACAGAAATTAACGTAGCACAGGCAGAGGCTGACGAAAACTCAATTCTTAACTATTATCGTAAGCTCCTTAAATTCCGTAAGGAACACGAAGTTGCAATCTATGGTGATTTCAAACAGTATTACGAAAATAGCGATAAACTCTTTGTTTATGAAAGAACTCTCGATGGTGAAAAAATCCTCGTTGTTTGCTCATTCTCAGAAAAATGCGTTAATTTTGAAGCTCCTGCAGGAATTGACCTTACAAAGGGTGAGTTGGTGCTTTCAAACTATAAACTTAACCCAATTACTCACAATTCATTCGTAACAAGACCTTACGAGGCTCGTGTTTACTATTTTAAATAAGAGGTAAAGAACAATGAATAAAAATAATGCGAAAATCTCTCCACGTCTTTGGATTGGTATGCTTATGTGTTCATTCATAGGTGGACTTGCATGGAATGTGGAAAATATGTATTTTAACACATTCTTATGGAATGAAGTTTATGAAGGCTCCGTAGGTGTTACATCGTTAACTTACACTGATGCTGTTAATATTATGGTTACTTTCTCTGCTATTGTTGCAGTTGTAACAACCTTTATTATGGGTACTCTCAGTGAAAAGATGAAAAATCGTAAAGCATTTATCTCTTTTGGATATATTGCTTGGGGTATTATTACAGCTCTTTTTGGAGTTATTACAAAAGACAATGTTGCAAATTTCTTTGGAATTTCTGACGGTGTTAAGATTGTTATCACAACTGCTTGGGTTGTTGTTGTAATGGATATGATAATGACCTTTATGGGTTCAACAAGTAACGACTCTGCATTCCAGGCATGGGTAACAGACGTTACAACTCCTGAAACAACACAAAAAGTTGAAACAGCATTTACATTTGTAGGCTTTATTGCAATGGCTGTGATTATGGTTGTTGGCTCATTTGCACAGGGTGGTGTAATTCCTTATAATGCATTCTTCATCGGTCTTGGTATAGTTGTTACAATAGCTGGTATTGTTGCTCTTTTTGTAGTTGATAATCCAAAGAAACTTGAAGATGCAAAGAAAGATGCAAACACTCCAAAAACAAGCTATTGGGCAGACCTTTTCTATGGATTTAGACCAAGTGTAATTAAAGAAAACAGTAAGCTTTATTTAATCCTTGTGGCAACTGGTATCTTTAACTGTGCATTCCAGGTATTCTTCCCATATCTTTTAACTTATTTCAGTGAAGTTGTTATCAAGGCAAATGGTGAATTGTTTGCTGCAATGCCAATAAGCCTTATTGCTGTAGCAGCAGCTGCAGTTCTCTCACTTGTAGCAGGAATCGTTATTTTATTAAAGGTTTATAACAAGAGTAAGGCAGCAGCATTCATTCCAAGTGTGCTTTCTCTTATTATTGGTCTTTTATTGATGTTCTTTGCAAAAACAAATCTTTACTTTATGCTTATCGGTGCAGCATTTACTCTCATTGGTTACATTGTAATTATGATTCAGTTTGGTGCAAATGTGCGTGACAGCATTCCACAGGACAAGGTTGGACTTTTCCAAGGTGTAAGAATGATTTTCTTCGTGCTTATTCCAATGGTAGTTGGTCCAACACTTGGCAATATTGCAACAAAGAATTCAACAGTTACAATTACTGACGTATCTGGTGCAGAATCAATGCTTCCAACAGAGATGATGTTCCTTTATGCAGCAATCGTTGCAGTCTTTATCTTTGTTCCATTGTTTGCATATTTGAAGAAGGATAAGGAAACAAAATAATAACTAACATCAAAACGCCTGAAAAATGGCGTTTTTGATATTATAAGCAAATCCGAGGTGAATTTATGAACAATAAAAATGGACGACTTTCAATGCGTATTTGGATAACTATAGTTCTTTTTATGTTTATCAGTTCAATTGCTGCTGGTGTTGAATCAATGTTCTTGGGGCTTTTCTTGGATAATACTGTTTTCCAGAATGGCTCAATGGGTGCATCAATCACTTTGACTGACACAGTTAATCTTATAGTTTCATTAGCTGCTGTGGTATCTGGTGTAACTACCTTTATTATGGGTACTCTCAGTGAAAAACTTAAAAACAGAAAAGTGTTTATCTCAGTTGGTTTTATCGTCTGGGGTATAGTGATGTTCCTTTTTAGTAATGTGAGAAAAGGTACTGTTGCAAATATCTTCGGTGTCAGCAAACCTGCTGAGGTTATAACTGTTACAGCTATGACTGTTGTAGGACTTTCACTTATTCTGGCATTCTTAAGAGCAACAACCAGTGATGCTGCTTTTAACTCATGGGTTACTGACGTTTCAACCCCTCAGACATCAACAATAATTGAAATTTTATTTACAGTTATGGGCTTTGTTTCGACTGGTATTATTACCTATTTGGTTGCAACGGCTCAATCAGGAAAAATGGAATATAATTCTGTTTTTGTTCTTTTTGGTGTGATTGGAATTGTCTTAGGTATTCTGGGATTTTTCCTTATTGAAAATCATCAAGGGGTCAAAAAGTCAAAGAAGAAGGATAAGGATAAAGAAAAAGAATCAAGCTATTGGTCAGACCTTTTTTATGGCTTTAAACCAAGAGCTATCAAAGAAAATAAAAATCTTTATTTGATGCTTTCATCCGGTTGCCTTTTCAACTGTGCATATCAGGCATTTTATCCATACCTTTTCATTTACATAGCCTCAGTTATTATTCCTGCAAACAAAGGTGTTAATCTCCTTTCGGCAAAAGTAATAGTTCCCGCTGTAATTGCAATTTTAATTGTGCTTATAAGTGTTCTAATTCTTATGAAGGCATATACAAAGAGTAAATCAGCATCATTTATTCCAAGTGTTATTTGCTTGATTGTTGGTCTTTTGATTCTTTCAACAACAAAGGATATCGTAGGTGTTATCATAGGCTTTACACCGGGACTTATCGGATACATTATTATTATGATTCAGTTCGGTGCAACAGTACGTGACAATATACCTAAGGACAAGGTTGGACTTTTCCAAGGTATTCGAATGATTTTCCTGTTTTTTATACCTGGAATTATCGGTCCTACACTTGGTAATATTGCATCAAAGAATTCAAATGTAACATATGTGACAGATGCTGGAGTGAATGACCTTCCAACAGGAATGATGTTCCTTTATGCTGCAATCGTCGCAACGCTCATCTTTATTCCAATGTTGGCATTCTTAAAGAAAGACAAAGAAAAAGCATTGAAGGAAAAGACAAAAGAAACTGAATAAAAAACAAAGCTCCCTTTATAATGAAGGGAGCATTTTTATGCACATTTATAAGGTTAGAGGGGTAAATTTGAATTTGTAGGGGAGAATAATTCGTAGGGGTCGGCGTCCTCGACGACCCGCCGTTGGTTTATCTATTTATTTGATTCGGGTCGTCGAGGACGCCGACCCCTACAAAAATGTGTTCGATAAACTCCCAATTTATCAAACAAAAAACGAGGTCAATGGATGACCTCGTTTTATTTTATCTGCCAGTCGATTTCTGTCATTTTGTTTTGTTTTAAGAATTCGTTTGCTTTTTTGAAATGACCGTTGCCGAAAAATCCGTTGTATGCAGAAAGTGGGCTTGGGTGTGCACTTTCTAAAACCAAATGGTTTGGATTTGTGATTATTTTCTTCTTTGCTCTTGCATTTGCACCCCAAAGAAGAAATACCATTGGTTCAGGTCTTTGGTTAAGTAGTGAAATCACATTATCCGTAAAGATTTCCCAACCCATTCCCTTGTGAGAATTTGGTTGGCTTTCACGGACTGTAAGTACAGTGTTCATCATAAGAACACCTTGTTCTGCCCAATATGTAAGTTCACCGTGGTTGGGAATTGGGTATCCATATTCAGCATAGATTTCTTTATACATATTCTGTAATGACGGTGGGGGATTAACACCTTTTTTTACGGAGAAACAAAGTCCGTGTGCCTGATTTGGCTGATGATATGGGTCTTGTCCTAAAATCACCACTTTAACGTCCTTGTAGTCCGTATATTTCAAGGCATTGAAAATATCGTTCATATTGGGATAAATTGTCTGTGACTTATATTCCTGCACCAAAAATTTTCTCAAATTGAGATAATATGGTTTTTGAAACTCGTCTTTTAAGAGTATATCCCAAGAGTTATTAAACTGTACCATTTTTCAATCTCTCAATCATCATAAATGCAGATTTGTAGATGTCGCCACAACCCATTGTGAGGATAAGGTCACCTGCTTTTGCATTTTTAACAACATATTCTGCAACTTCTTCCTGAGTGTTGAACCAAACAGAATTTGGAATTTTTTCTGCAAGTTGTGATGTGTAAATATCGTAAGTGTTAACTTCACGAGAACCCATAATCTCTGTCATAACACATCTGTCAGGGATTTTAAGGACATCCACAAACTCGTCAAAATGCATAGCAGTTCTTGAATATGTGAATGGCTGGAAAACTGCCCAAACTGTGTTGTATCCCATTTTCATAGCTGCTTCGAGTGTAACTTTAAGTTCAGCAGGATGGTGAGCATAGTCATCAATAAAGTCAATTCCGTTATATGTTCCCAAATCTTCAAAACGACGACCTGCACCTTTAAATTCTTGTAATCCCTTAATGCAATCTTCAAACTTTGCACCTGAATAAATTGAAGATGCTATGGCAGCAAGAGCATTGAGCACATTGTGAATACCCGGAATTGAAAGTACAACATTACCAAGTTTTTCACCCTTGTACATTACATCAAATTTAGTGAACGCACCTTTGTATTCTTCAATATTTTCTGCATAGTAGTCATTTTTACTATCAAAACCAAATGAAATCATCTCTTTACCCTTAATATCAGCGATGGCTTTAAGGGTATTTTCATCGTCACCATTGTAGATAACTGCTTTTGTTGCAGAATTTGCAAATTTTGTGAAACTTAAAATAAGATTTTCCATTGTCTTGAAATATTCAAGATGGTCTTCGTCAATGTTGAGAATAACAGCAACATCAGGACTCATTTTAAGGAAAGTATCCTGATATTCGCAAGATTCCATAACGAT
>CALEIS010000143.1 GCA_937877675.1 uncultured Clostridia bacterium
TTAATGAAAATGTTCGTTGCATCGTTATTCCTGCAACACAGAATGTATATCTCCAATGTGTAAGAGAAGGTCTTGCTGAAATCTTCGTAGAAGCAGGTGCAGTATTCTCAACTCCTACTTGTGGTCCATGCTTAGGTGGTCATATGGGTATTCTCGCTGCAGAAGAAAAGGCAATCTCAACAACAAATCGTAACTTTGTAGGCAGAATGGGACATCCAACAAGTGAAGTTTACCTTGCAAGTCCTTATGTTGCTGCTGCAAGTGCAATCGCAGGTTATATCTGCACACCAGAGGAGGTTATCTAATCATGAAAATTCAAGGTTCAGTACATAAATACGGTGACCACGTTGATACAGACGTTATTATTCCTGCAAGATATTTAAATACTGCCGACCACAAGGAATTGGCAAGTCATTGTATGGAAGATATCGACAAGGAATTTGTAAATAAAGTTAAGGATGGGGACATTATGGTTGCAGGTGTCAACTTTGGTTGTGGCTCATCCCGTGAACACGCTCCTATCGCTATTAAAGCTGCAGGTGTTTCATGCGTTATCGCAAAGACTTTTGCAAGAATTTTCTACAGAAATTCACTTAATATCGGTCTTCCAATCCTTGAATGCCCAGAAGCTTGTGATGCAATAGACGCTGGTGACGAGGTTTCAGTTGACTTTGACACAGGTGTAATTACAAATGTTACAAAAGGCACAAGCTATAAGGCTCAACCATTCCCTGAATTTATTCAGAATATCATCTCAAAGGGTGGACTTCTCGCATCATTGAAATGATGCGAAATTCGTAATTCGTAATTCGCAATTCGTAATTAAAGCACAAACCAACTTATAAAATAATTACGCATTATG
This sequence comes from uncultured Clostridia bacterium, assembly GCA_937877675.1. GTDB lineage: Bacteria > Bacillota > Clostridia > Oscillospirales > Acutalibacteraceae > Fimenecus. The sequence continues at coordinate 863 of CALEIS010000143.1, forward strand.
AATTCAGCATTACGCATTAATAATGTAACACATCTTTCCAAATTCCATAATATGTAATGTAATTACAAAACGGAAGGAGGAAAAATAAATGTGTAACTTCTTCGGTAACAACACTTGGTTGATTATTATCATCATCTTAATTCTTCTCTCTGATAATAACAATGGTGGCTGTGGTTGTGAGCGCAATAACAACTGTGGTTGTCAGCGCAGAGATTTTGAATGCTGCTAATGTAAAGCGTAGCTTTACAGTGAAATTCACTCCACGGAGTGAGTGAAATATACTTGTAGTATGTGAAATTGTCCGTTGGACAGTGAATTTCGTCTTACGACGAGTGATTTTCATTTCACATTTTGCGATAGCAGAATATTTCACAATTATCAACGATAATTATTTCACATTGCAAAGCAATACTTCATTTAAAAATTAAAGAAATTAAAATTCGGTGGTGGAGGGAATTTCTCTTCACCACTTTTTAATTCAAAATGCAAAGTGCAAAGCGCAAAGTGATAATCACATCAATTTACTATTATAACTTTGCAACGCAGTTCCTTAATTTTGCGTTTTGCATTTTGCACTTTGCATTATTTACGGAGTAAATACTATGGAATTTTACGAAATCACACAAGAACCTGAAAAGGCATTACTTATCTCCGTTGACACAGGAGATTTTGATGCAGACGCCAGTATAGAAGAACTTACGCTCCTCACTGAAAGTGCAGGGGCTCAGGTTGTTGGCTCAATTATTCAACGAAAAAGCACTCCTGACGGTGCAACCTACCTTGGCAAAGGCAGACTCGCTGAAGCAGAGTTATTCTGCCATAATCAGGAAATCGATTTAATCGTTTGTGACGGTGAATTGACTCCATCACAAATCAGAAACATAGAAAATGCCACAAAAGTCCGTGTTGTTGACAGAACACAGTTGATTCTCGACATTTTCGCATTGAGAGCAAAGACAAGTGAAGGTAAATTACAGGTTGAACTTGCTCAGCTTAAATACTCCCTTCCCCGTCTTACCGGTAAGGGTAAAGAATTATCCCGTCTTGGTGGTGGTATCGGTACTCGTGGTCCAGGTGAAACAAAGTTAGAAAGTGACCGTCGTCACATTATGAGAAGAATGCACGCCTTGCAAGAACAGCTTGACGAGGTCGAAAAACGTCGTGGTTTTCTTCGTAAAAGACGTGAAAAAGACGGAGTTATTACTGTTGCTCTCGTTGGCTACACAAATGCCGGTAAATCAACCCTTATGAATGCTCTGACAGATGCAGGTGTACTTGCCGAGGACAAGCTTTTTGCCACTCTTGACCCAACATCAAGAAAATTAACTCTCCCTAACGGACAAGATGTTATGCTCATTGATACAGTTGGTTTTGTAAGCCGATTACCCCACGATTTGGTTAAGGCTTTCAAGTCAACTCTTGAAGAAGCAAGTGAAGCCGACATCATTCTCAATGTCTGCGATGCTTCTGACATTCATTGTAGTGAACATATTGAAATTACCACCGATATTTTGCGAGAATTGGGCTGTAAGGGTGACAATATCATTACCGTAATGAACAAATGTGACAAAGCAGAAAACATTTTTGACATACTTACAATGGGTAAAACTGTTATGATTAGTGCATTAAAGGGTGTTAACCTTGATTTACTCTTAAAAGAAATCGAAAAAGCCCTTGAACTTAAAAGTGTGACACTCCAATTGCTCATTCCATTCTCAAAAGGTGCTCTCGTTAACAATATCCGTAATTCAGGCAAAATCCTCGAAGAAGATTTCACCAACGACGGCACAAAACTAAGAGCCATCCTCCCCACAATCGAAGCAGATAAGTATAAGGACTACATTCTTTAAGTATAAATAGTTATACAAATTGGAGTTTGTCTATTTGAATGCAAAATGCAAAGCGCAAAGTGCAAAATGTCGGAACTGCGTTGCAATTATAATTGCGTCGCAGACCCTTAATTATTCATTATTCATCATTCATTATTCATTAACTTCTCCCCGATAAATTCAAATTTTCTACACAAAAAAGGCAGGGTTTATCACCCTGCCATAGTTGTTTTTAATATTTAACTGGATTTGCATCGAGGTATTTCTTAACCATCAATGCTACTTTAAACACGATTGCATCGTCAAACTCACGAAGGTCAAGACCTGTGAGTTTCTTGATTTTTTCAAGACGATAAACAAGTGTATTTCTGTGAACAAACAATTTTCTTGATGTTTCAGATACATTAAGATTGTTCTCGAAGAATTTCTGAATTGTGAAGAGTGTTTCATGGTCAAGGCTTTCAATTGAGCCACGCTTGAAGATTTCACGAAGGAACATTTCACAAAGTGTTGTTGGAAGCTGATAGATAAGTCTTGCGATACCAAGATTTTCATAACTTACAATAGTCTTTTCTGTATCAAACACCTTACCTACTTCGAGGGACACCTGTGCTTCACGGAATGAACGAGATAAATCCTTAATATTATCGATTGTTGTACCGATACCAACAAGGACACGAGTATAATACTCTGTACCTAATGAATCTGCAACTGAACGAGCAAGTTTTTCTAAGTCCTTAATTTCAACATTACTCTTAACTTCTTTAACAAGAGCAATATCTGTATCGTTGATATTGATAACAAAATCCTTTGACTTATCAGGGAACAAATCCTGAATAACGTCATATACTGCAACATCATTCTTTTCAGCAATTCTGATAAGAAGAACTACTCTTGTTGCATCATTATTAAAATGAAGTTCTCTTGCCTTAATATAAATATCCCCTGGAAGGATATTGTTAAGAATAACGTTCTTAATAAAGTTACCACGGTCATATTTTTCGTCATAGAACTGTTTGATTGAAGCAAGAGAAACAGCAAGAACAGAAACATATCTGTTTGCGATATCATCATCACCTTCAACAAAAACAGCATATTCTGGGTGCATATGACCACCAAATATTTTATATGTGTAACCTTCTGCAACTACATTTTCTGCACTTGCAAAAACATCTGCAACAGCACTTGACTGTACTTCGCCAATGCGACCTAATTCACTGCATGAAATAACGGTTCCTGTTTCATCAATAACGCCAAATGTTCTCTCAATGACCTCTGTCATCTGATGAACAACACCCTGAAACAATCTATTTGACATGGTTATACCACCTTTTATACAAATTCACCATTAATGTACTATGTATTTTACACAATAAATTACGATTTGGCAAGTAAAATTTGAAATTTTTTTAGTTTTTTCAATCATTTTATACAAAAATAAACAAAAAATTTGTTCAATCCACGCATTTTAGTTATTTTTTAACTGCTTTTTTCTTTGTTCAAAATGACTAAATATTTTTACCACTCTGGACTAAAACAAGTTCTTCAGGGGTAATTTCACGACATTCGCCAGGTTTTAAGGTACTATCCAACTCTAAATTACCCATTTTTGAACGATGAAGAGAGACCACTTTATTACCTGCTGCTGCAAACATTCTTTTAACCTGATGGTATTTACCCTCGCATATCATTATTTTGACAAATGGGGTATCCCCTGTCTGCATAATTTCCACCTTTGCCTCTTTAAGCACTGTGCCATCACCAAGAGTGATTCCGTTTTCAAGCATTTTAACATCATTATCAGTTAAATCGTGTTCAAGACCTGCGATATATGTTTTAAAAATGTGATTTTTAGGTGAAAGGATTTTATGGGCAAAATCACCATCATCAGTAATGAGAACAAAACCAGTTGTATCCTTGTCCAATCGTCCTGCAGGAAAAAGCCCTTTTCTAAAAAGGGCATCCGGCACTAAATCTACAACAGTTTTCTCGTCCTTACCATCACTCGCAGAGATAACCCCCTGTGGCTTATTCATCATAATATAAATATGTTTTTTTAGTATGACCTCATCACCATTTACAGTCACCACATCTGAATTCTCATCAATTTTCTGCGAACTGTCTTTTACAACTTTTCCGTTTACGGTAACAAGCCCTTTTTTTATTAAGTCCTTAACATCACGACGAGAAAGAGTCCCCTGTGAGGCAAGTATTTTATCAAGTCTTTCCATTAAAATCTTCCATTTCAAGGTTTAGAAAAGGTGTGCATAAAGCCATCAATTTCAACGGAGCAAATGTCACCACCAATGACAATTCCATCGTGAACTAAAATATTAGCATGAATGCAATCTTTATTTTCATAACCTTCATAATTTTTTACACGATATGTCCAAAGTTTCACTCTTGACCCTGCATATTCAGTAAGGTCAAAGCCCTGTTCTTTTTGCATATCGTTATATGCAGTATATGTATCGTCAAATTCAGTAGGAATTATAATTTCCTTAACATCAACGGGTTCTTCATGGACATCCCAACCGAATTGAGAAATAAATGTCATTCTTTCCTCATGTGTGGATGCACGAAGGCTGATTTCACCATTTTGGGCTGTTTGTTCACTCTGGCGTGACAAAACAAAAAGTGAAACTACTGTAAGCACTACAAAAACGCCAAGTAGGGCTGTTTTTATATGCTTTGACTGAACTGAATATACAAACATAGACAAACACCTCGAACACATTTTATATAAATAAATATGCTACGAGGTGCTGAATTATAATGCTTTTATATTTTGTTAATTAGACAATATAAATATTAGGATATTTTTTCTGTAACAATGAGAAAACCGCAAGACATACAAAGGTATTTCGAGGATTTTCGAGGCAGTTACAGGAAAAAGAGACAATATTTATTCGTCAACACGTTTTGCCTGAGATGCTGCACGAAGATGCTGACGTGCACGACGAATTTCGTTAACTGAGTTAGTAAGAGTTTCGTCAGCAACTGCAACGATATTTTCAACATATTCACTTGCACTTGCACGCATATCTCTTGACCATGCTCTTGCCTGTTCTGTAAGTTCAGTAGCAGATGCTCTTGCCTGTTCTACGATTTCGTTTGCAGTTTGTCTTGCCTGTTGAAGAATATCTTCAGCCTGAATTTCTGCACCTCTTGTAATTTCATCTTCTGAGATGATTTCCTTTGCACGAAGATGTGCTTTTTCGATAATCTTATCTGCATTATCCTGTGCACTTGTGAGAATTTCTTTTCTTTCTGAAGCAATCTTTCTTGCCTGCATAAGTTCTTCTGGCATATTGAGTCTTATATCCTCAATAGCTGTTTTAATTGCACTTGCATCAACCAAAAGGTTTGAAGTGAATGGAACTGATTTTCCTTCTTCAAGTATTGCCTCAATTTCTTCAAGTAAGCTTTCTATTGTCATTTGCTCACACCTCTTTTAATTCTTTTAACTATATCATCACGAATTATTTCAGGGACAAAATCACTTATATCCCCACCTAATTCGCAAATTTGCTTAACTACACTTGAACTTAAATACAAATTTTCAACTCTTGTATTCATAAACACAGTTTCAAGGTTCTCATTGAGTTTTTTATTCATCTGTGCCTGTTGGAATTCATATTCAAAGTCGGACACAGCACGAAGTCCCTTAACAACTGCCACAGCGCCTTTTTCCTTAGCATACTCGGCAAGTAAACCTTCGTATGTATCAACCTCAACATTACTGAAGTCTTTTGTACAGCGTTTTATAAGTTCGGCACGTTCCTCAGGTGAAAAACAGAAGTTTTTCTTTGATGGGTTTTTCATAACTACCACAATCACCTTATCGAAAAGAGCTGAGCTACGGCTGATAATATCAAGATGACCATTTGTTATCGGGTCAAAACTACCCGGACAAATTACTGTTTTCATATTTCTCACTTATTCTTTCTGTATGCGGTAATTTTAATCTTACCATATTTGTACTCACGGTACAAACTGAATTCACCCGCTGTTTCTGGTAACACTTCTCTTAATTCGCTTTCACAGAGAATCACACCATAGTCCGTCATTTTTTCAGCCACGATTGGCAAAACATCATCCAAAATCTGTTTGTTATATGGTGGGTCAAGAAGTGCTATATCAAACCTGTCGTGACTTAAATTAATATACATTTTACCGTCACCACAGAACACACTTGCTCGTTTTTCAAATCCAACGGATTTAAGGTTTTGTTTAACAATATCAATAGAGCGATTTGATGAGTCAACGAATGTACAATGCTTAGCACCTCGGCTTAATGCCTCAATTCCCAACTGTCCTGAACCTGCAAACAAATCAAGCACGGATGCGCCTTCAAGTTCAAATTGGATAATATTGAACATACCCTCTTTAACTCTGTCAGTTGTTGGTCTTACATCCTCACCTTCAAGAGTTATAAGTTTTCTGCCCCTTGCTTCACCTGTTATTACTCTCATACATACACTCCATTTTATGATTACATTGTATTATCTCATTTTTATGTCTATTTGTCAAATTTTTTAAGGTTTTTTAGGGAAAATTAGCCAATTTTTAATGAAATAAGCAGTTTTTCAAGGTCATTTACAGTTTCTACTATGTATTCTGCCCCTTTTTCTTCAATAATTTCACGGTCTCTAAATCCCCAAAGCACTCCAATAGATTTAAGTCCTGCATTTTTTGCAGTAAGAATATCTGTATCTGCGTCACCTACGAAAATTGTGTTTTCCTTCTCGCTACCAAGAGTTTCGATAGCATAAAATGCTCCGTCAGGTGCCGGTTTGTTTGGTCTGTTATCAACGCTACCAACAACTAAATCAATGTTCTTTCCAAACATTCTCTTACATAAATCCTGTGCAGCATAATCTACCTTATTAGTTACAATAGCAGTTTTAAATCCTGCTTTTTTTACATTTTCAAGCATATCGTTTATGCCTTCATAAGGTGCAGTTTTGTCTTCCATATGAACTTTATAGTAAGCATTGAAATCTGCAAAGCAAGTATCAAAGGTTTCTGCATCTATACCTTGTGGTACTGCTCTTTCCATTAAAACACGAATTCCGTCACCGACAAATGAACGAATTTCAGCGAGTGTACGCAAAGGGAAATTTTGCTTTTCAAGTGCATAGTTTACACTATCTCGCAAATCTTCAAGAGTGTTTAAAAGTGTTCCGTCCAAATCGAAAATTATTGTATTAATCATTATTCTTCTCCATTATAGTAGTTATAAATTTTTTCTGCTAACTCTTTATTGATGCCCTTGACCTGTTGAAGGTCAGTAACAGTTGCATCTTTTATTTTTTTAATAGTTTTAAAAACTTGTAAAAGTTCTTTTGCTTTCTTTTCACCAATTCCGTCAATCTTTGTAAGAGAAAGCTCAAGCCCACGTTTGGTATGCTTTTTATGGTGAAAACCAACTGAAAAACGATGAACTTCTTCTTGTATTTCAGATACAAGAGTGAAAACACTTCGTGTAGAATTTATGGCAATTTCACCACCATCGCCTGTTATTGCACGAGTTTTATGCTTTGTGTCCTTAACCATACCAAAAAGTGGCACATCAATACCCATTTCATCAAGGACCTCTCTGACAACACTTACCTGACCCTTACCACCATCAAGTAAAATCAAGTCGGGTAATTTTCCAAATCCCTCTTCGGCATTTTCACCTTTGCATTTCAAGTACTCATTAAATCTTCGAGAAATAACCTCTCTCATTGAGCCATAGTCATCTTGTCCAACGAAAGATTTAATATTAAATGTACGATATGCTCGTTTTAATGGTCTTCCGTTTTTAAAGACAATCATACCTGCCACATTATCTTCACCACCTGTGTGAGAAATGTCATAGGACTCGATATATTCGGGAGTTTTTGGAAGTGCTAAAAGAATCTTCAATTCTTCAAGTGCCTTGATTGTGCCTGACTGCTTACCTTTCTTCTGTGCAAGTTTTTCGTAGGCATTTTCTCTGCACATATTTACAAGTTTTAAGCCTTCTCCCCTTTGTGGGACTGTCACAACACATTTTTTTCCTCTTATATTTGTAAGATGTTGCTCCAACAAATCCATATCTTCAAACTCTTCGTCAACAACCACTTTATTTGGCACTGTACGATTCATTCCATAGTATTGGATAATAAAATTACAGCGGACATTCTCAACCATTTTTTCACTATCGAAGAAGAAATGCTCACTATCACAAAGTTTACCTTTTTCGTATCTTAAAACAGTTATGCAGATATTTTCGTCAGTAGTTGCAATAGCAAAAACATCTTTTGACTCGTTACTTTCGCTTACTACCTTCTGTTTTGTCTGCATATTTTCAATAGCACGGATTCGGTCACGATATTTCACTGCATTTTCAAAATCGAGATTTTCAGAGCAAGTATTCATTTTATTTTTCAAGTCTTTTATGATTTTAGTAATATCACCATTAAGAAAATCAATAGCATCCTTTACAGCTTCATCATATTCCGACCTTGAAATTTTACCCGTACAAACGCCCATACATCTATTTATATGGAAATTAAGACAAGGTCTGCCTTTTTTCATATCCCTTGGGAAAGACTTGTTGCACTGTGGCAGACGAAAAATCTTATTTGCCTCGTCAACGGATTGTTTTACGGAATATGAACTTGTAAATGGACCAATATATTCTGCATTTTCATCGTCTTTTTGCAATACCGCAGAAATTTTACGATAAGGCTCATTGGTGATTTTAATATAACTATACCCTTTATCATCCTTTAAAAGGATATTATATTTAGGCTGATTCTGTTTAATCAAACTTGCTTCAAGCACCAATGCTTCAAACTCACTATCTGTAAGGATATAATCAAAATCATCAACATTTTCAACCATTTTACGGACTTTGATACTGTGTTTATTCTGTGAGCCGAAATACTGACTGACACGATTTTTAAGTTTTTTTGCTTTACCGATATAAATAATCTTACCCTGTTTATTTTTCATAATATAAACACCGGGAGTCATTGGGAGTTTCATTGATTTTTCTCGTAGTATATGCAATTTTTCGTTCACAGAATTCACCTACCTTAAAAACGTTTCTTTAGATTATAACACAAAAAGACAAAAAAATAAAGCACATCATTTGATGTGCTAAATCTTTGTTCTAATTATTCAGCAAAGCCTGATTCAACAAGTTTAACGAGTTCATCAACTGCTGTTTCTTCGTCAGGACCGCCTGCGAGGATACGGATTGTTGTACCACCCATAACACCGAGTGAAAGAACACCGAGAAGGCTCTTTGCATTTACTCTTCTGTCTTCTTTTTCAACCCAAATTGATGACTTGAATTCGTTTGCTTTCTGGATAAAGAATGTTGCAGGACGTGCGTGCAAACCAACTTGATTCTTAACTTCTACATCTTTAGTATACATAAAACTCATTCTCCCAAATGATAAAATATAATAGTATTTTGAAACACTTTTGTTACTAATATATTATAACACAAAACTTTAACTCGTCAACGAAAAAGCAAAGACTTTTAATCGAAAAATGATAATTCAGTTAGAAAAACAAAAACAGCTTTTTTTATGGAATTATCTTTGTGCAAAATTCCTATAATAATTAGCTGTTTTTGTATAATATAAATATTTTTTTATCTTATTTTGCTGGTCTGTGATGTATTTCACCTGCTCCTGGACCTAAAACTCCAAATTTAGCACCACAGGATTGGTAATATTCAATAATATATGGTAATGACTTTGCTGTTAATTCCTTATCGTGCATCAAAACAACGATTTCTTTTGATGATTTTGGGAATTGGCTACAAAATCTTAACTGGTCAGAAATTGTCTTTGAGCCACTTGCACCCGCTGCATCACCATTTGTGGTATTCCAGTCATAATAGAAATAACCTTTGTCTGTAACGGATACTGTAAGATTTTTCATACTGCATTTGCTTACTGTATTACTTGTACCACCTGGGAAGCGGATTAACCTTGTATCCACACCTGTCTGTTCTTTAACAACAGCACTGATTTTACCTAGGTCTTCAAAATATGTTTGTTCAGTCGCATACAAGCTCTTATAATTGTGAGAATAAGTATGCAATCCTATCTGATGTCCACGGTTGACAATATCCTTCATATAGTGGTTGTAGTTACCACCGTTCATAACAAAGAATGTAGCCTTTACGCCATATGCATCAAGCACATCAAGAATCTGCTTTGTATAGTAATTTGGACCATCGTCAAAAGTTAAGTAAACAGTTGTACCCTCAGCCATCTTGTAAGGCTCTGGCATAACAATTTCGTTATTATATGGTGGTTTGACTTCCTCGATTGATGGAGGTGGATTTGTTTCTGATGGCTCTGTCTCACTTGGAATTTCACTAGAAGATGGCTCTTCAGTTGTAGAATCAGTCACCGTTGTTGATGTATTTTTATTACTCTTTGTGTAACCACCATCAGAATCAGATTTCTTTGTTGTGATAAAAGCTATGGAAGCTACTGCAGTAAACACAAGAGATACTGCAAGAATTATTATTAAAATATTCTTTATTTTTACTAATTGTTCGTCAGTTAATTTCAATTTATATCGTCCTTCATTTTATTTTCGACTTTATTCTATACCAAAAAAATACACTATTCAAGGAATTTATTATTACAGTTTTGTAATTTTCTCTTTTTCGAGAAATTCCTTGTCTTTTTTTGTTAATTCTGCTCTCTCAAGCATATCCGGTCTATGTTTTGCCGTCATTAAAAGTGATTGCTCACGACGCCATTTTTCAATATTACCGTGATGGCCAGAAATAAGCACATCAGGTACTTTCATCCCATTCCACTCATAAGGTCTTGTGTACTGTGGATACTCTAAAAGTCCGTTGTAATGACTTTCTAATTCCTTTGCTTCATCATTTGGTAAAACACCCTCGAGCATTCTTGAAATTGAATCTGCAAGGACCAATGCAGGTAATTCCCCACCTGTAAGCACATAGTCCCCTATTGAAATCTGCTCATCAACAATAGAATCGATTATACGCTGGTCAACACCCTCGTAATGTCCACAAAGAATTGTGATTTCAGGCAACTCTGCCAATTCTTTAACTTTTTTCTGAGTAAGCACCTCACCACAGGGTGACATATAAATCAAGTGGTTTTTGTTCTCACTTTTTTCACAAATTGCCTTATAACAATCTGCAATCGGTTGGGTCTGCATAAGCATACCCATACCGCCACCGTATGGAGTATCATCCACACGACGGTGTTTATCAAGGGTATAATCCCTTATATTTACACAATTTATTTCCACATATCCGTTTTCCCTTGCTCTGCCGATTATACTTTCAGAAAGTACAGTTTCGCACATTTCAGGGAAAAGGGTCATAATGTTAATCTTCATCGTTAAAAAGTCCCTTTATAGGATTGATTTTTACAATGCCTTCCTCTACATCAACAGACACAACCACCTGTTTGATTGCAGGAATAAGCACTTCACCCTTAGGTGTTTTAATATGCCACACATCGTTAGCACCTGTTTCACTAACGTCAGTGATAATGCCCAATTCCTTGCCTGTATTATCATCAAAAACCTTACAATCAAAAAGTTCCTGAATAAACCAAGTGCCTTTTGGAAGTTTTGCATCACTGCGTTTCATATAAAGCACTTTATTTTTCATTCCTCGTGCTTTATCTATGTCATCAATGCCGTCAAGCATCAATATTGCCACATTTCCATGTGGACGAGCAGAGATAACCTTTATTTCTTTTTCACCTTTGTTATCAAAATACAAAGTTTTAAATTTTTTAACAAAATCAGGAGTATCACACCAAGGATTAAAACGCATTTCACCTTTAATTCCATGAGTTGATACAATTTGTCCTAATTCAAGATAATCTTTAATCATAAATAAAATTCCCTTTACAGTTACAAAAAGGCAGACAAAAATAAGTTGTCTGCCTTAATTGCAATCTTAGTCGATATCGACCTGAACTTTTTCACCTGTACGAGTTGCACCAGCCTTAACAACTGTTCTGATAGCTTTTGCAATTCTGCCCTGCTTACCGATAACTCTGCCCATATCCTCTTCAGCAACATGAAGATGATATACAACAACACCACGGTCGTCTGCTTCGTCAACAGTTACAGTAACAGCGTCAGGATTTTCAACAAGTCCTTTTACTATTGTAATAAGAAGTTCCTGCATTTTTTCAAATACCTTTCTTATTTAATAGCGCCGCTCTTTTTAAGAATAACCTTAACTGTGTCAGTTGGCTGTGCGCCATTCTTAATCCACTGTGCTGCCTTTTCGTTGTCAATCTTGATTTCAGCAGGCTCTGTCATTGGGTTGTAAGTACCAATTTCATCGATGAATCTGCCGTCTCTTGGATAACGAGAATCTGCAACTACTACTCTGTAGAAAGGAGCTCTCTTAGCACCCATTCTGCGAAGTCTGATTTTAACTGCCATTTTTGTTTCCTCCAAATATATAAAAATTTTATTTTATAAACACTTTTGTGTTATATACCTTACATTGGGAAGCCACCCATGCCACCCATACCGCCCATGCCGTTCATTCCGCCGCCATAGCCCATACGCTTTAACTGACGTTTCATTTTACCGGAATTCATCTGCTTGAACATTTTCTGCATCTGACGATGTTGATTTAAAAGTCTGTTGACATCTTCAACCTGCATACCACAACCTGCTGCAATTCTACGCTTACGAGATGGATTGATAATATCAGGATGACGACGCTCTTTTGGTGTCATTGAAAGAATAATTGCTCTCATTCTATCAAACTGACGGTCGTCAATTTCAACATCTTTTACTTTTTTATTTATACCAGGAAGCATTGAAAGAATATCCTTCATACTACCTAATTTATTAATTTGTTCGAACTGGTCAAGTAAATCTTCAAGGTCAAACTTATTTTTACGAAGACTTTCTTCAAGCTTAGCTGCCTTTTTCTCATCAAGGGCAAGTTCTGCCTTTTCGATAAGGGACAACACGTCACCCATACCAAGAATACGGGAAGCCATACGGTCAGGGTAGAAATAGTCGAGTTCATCAAGTTTTTCACCCATACCTACAAACTTGATTGGCTTTCCTGTAACAGCTCTTGCTGAAAGAGCAGCACCACCACGGGTATCACCATCCATCTTTGTAAGCACAAGACCATCAATTCCAAGTTCATCATTGAATGTACTTGCAACTGTAACAGCATCCTGACCGAGCATAGCATCAATTACGAGAAGAATTTCGTGAGGACGAACTTCCGCTTTGATGTTTTTAAGCTCGTTCATAAGCTCTGTATCAATATGCAAACGACCTGCTGTATCAATGAAAACATAGTCATAGCCTTTATCTTTTGCAAGTTTGATAGCCTCTTTTGCGATTGTTACAGGATTAGTCTGTCCCATTTCAAAAACAGGAACTCCTACCTGTTCACCAACAACCTGCAACTGCTTAATAGCAGCGGGACGATAAATGTCACAAGCAACAAGCAAAGGTCTGTGATTTTCACTTTTAAGTTTTCGTGCGATTTTTGCACAATGAGTTGTTTTACCAGAACCCTGAAGACCACACATCATAACGATTGTTGGTGGATGACTTGCGTAAGCAAGTCTTGTCTGAGTACCACCCATAAGGTCAGTAAGCTCTTCGTTAACAATTTTGATAACCATCTGTGCAGGTGTAAGACTTTCCATAACCTGTGCACCGATTGCTCGTTCAGTAACCTTTGCAGTAAAATCCTTGGCTACCTTATAGTTAACGTCAGCCTCGAGAAGAGCAAGACGAACTTCACGCATTGCTTCTCTAACATCTTTTTCATTAAGACTGCCCTTACTTTTCAAACGACCAAAAGCGGCTTCGAGTCTATCGGATAAACCTTCAAATGCCATTATTTCCCCCTATTCTGCTAAGGAAAGTGCAATTGACTTTATCTTAACTGATTTATCATTAATCTCACGGGAAAGTCCGTTAGCAAGGTTGTACTCATTAATCTCGTCAGCATATTTTGAAATATCTGCAAGACCTGACTGAATTTTCTCAAGTTTCTTTGAGAATTTGAGTTTTGACTCCATGTCAAACAAAAGGGCTTCTGCTCTTTTGATTGCATCTCGTACTCCCTGACGGGTAATTCCCTCGTTTTCTGCGATTTCAGAAAGTGAAAGGTCATCATTGTAGTAAAAGTTAAGATAATCACGTTGCTTAGTTGTGAGAGTTTCACCATACAAGTCTAAAAGCATTGTGATTTCTATGCTATTTGCCACTTATGACACCATCCTTTACACAAAATAAAATCGTTCTGTAAAGCACATTCACTTTACAGAACGACATTATACTAAATAACCATTTATTTGTCAAGAGTTTTTTATGCTATTTCTTCCCAATTTACACTAGCGTTTGAGTCACCTTCACCCTCGCCAACAAAGAAGCCCTCTTCTTTACCTACAGGTGATGAATTATATGCTTCTTCAGGTGTACGAACAAAGCCTTGTTCATCTTTAAGATAAACTTTTTTTCCGTCTTTATTAAACACATATGCACCATTGTCATCAACAGCAGTTGAGCTTACATCTACTGTTGTAGATTCTTCATTCTGAGCTGGGTCATTACAAGCAACAAAAAGCATAGAAAGTGCAAGAATAATTACTCCAACGATAATAAACTTCTTATTCATAAAACAAAACTCCTTTTGTTTGATTTTATTATATTTATTTTACCATAGGACTCTCATATTTGCAATAATTATTTCAACTGTGCGATTGTAACGCCTTCTTCACCCTCACCGAAAGTTCCCACACGGAATGTACGGATATTAGGATGTTTACGAAGATAAACATGGATACCCTTTCTCAAAGCACCTGTGCCCTTTCCGTGGATAATAGTGATTTCATTAAGTCCTGTACGAAGAACACCGTCAATAAATTTATCAAGGTCGAGCATTGCTTCCTCAACAGTTGTACCACGCAAATCGATACTTGAATTTGAGGATGCAGTGGCTTTTGATGAGCCTGTATGGACTGTTCTCATTCCAGTTGGTTGCTTTTTAGGTGGTTTATGTCCACCGATTAAGCGAATGTCAGAAATTTCGGCTTTCATTTTAATCATACCTGACTGCACCTGAACAGTATTTTTCTTTTCATCAACGGATACTACTTCTGCTTCACCACCAAGAGTTTTAACGAAAACTCTGTCACCTACTTTTAATGGTCTTGGTAAGGTATAGTCACCATCCTCATTTTCGAGTGAATTAGTGATTTCATCCATTTTATCAAGTTGACGACCCATAGCAGCCTTGGCTTTTCTTGCAATTTCCTGTAAATTCTTTTCTTTTGCCTGTTCTTTTTTCAGTTGTTCGATTTCAAGAAGCAAGGAATTACCTGCACGACGAGCATTTTCAACAATTCTTTCTGCTTCCTGCTTTGCTCTTGTTATTTCCTTTTCACTTTGTTCCTTTGCCTTTTCCAATGCTTTTTCGGCATTTTCTTTTTGACGAAGAATATTAAGTTTTTCATCTTCAAGTTTCTGCTTATCGTCTTCAAGTGCTTTTCTTGCAGTTTCAAGAGTATCAACAGCATCTTCAAAACGAGTATCTTCCTCAGAAATAAGTGCTTTTGCAAAATCAGTTATACTCTCGTCAATTCCAAGTCGTCCTGCAATAGCCAAAGCATTTGAACGACCAGGCATACCGATTAAAAGACGATATGTTGGTTTTAAAGATGCAACATCAAATTCGCAACAACCGTTTTCAACTCTATTTGTCTTCAAAGCATATTCTTTAAGTTCGGAATAGTGAGTTGTAGATGCGATTTTTGCACCCTTTTGTCTTAAATTTTCAAGGATTGCAACAGCAAGTGCTGCACCTTCAACAGGGTCAGTACCTGCACCCAATTCGTCAATAAGCACCAAGCTTCTGTCATCAGCAGTTTTAAGAATTCCAACTATTGTTGACATATGGGCAGAGAAAGTTGACAATGACTGTTCAATACTCTGCTCATCACCGATATCTGCAAGAACATTATCGAAAACTGATATTTTACTGTTGTCGGTAACAGGGAGCATAAGTCCACATTCTGCCATCAATGTCAAAAGACCGATAGTTTTAATTGAAACTGTTTTACCACCTGTATTTGCACCTGTGATTACAAGGGAATCGAAGTCCATACCAAGTGAAATATCAACAGGCACTACCTTTTTAGGGTCAATAAGTGGGTGTCTTGCTTTTTTTAGTAAGATTTCACCATCATTATTGAGAATCGGACGACTTGCCTTCATTTTATACGCAAGATGTGCCTTTGCAAAAATCAAATCAAGCATTACCGCTGACTCGAAACTAATTTTAATTGTATCTTGAAATTCTCCTGCCATTTGAGAAAGTTCTGCAAGTATTCTTTCGATTTCGTCCTGCTCACGACTTTCAAGGACTTTGATTTCGTTATTTGCTTCAACAACGGCAGCAGGTTCAATAAACACAGTTGCACCACTACCGGATGTATCGTGAACCATACCTGCAACTTCACCACGATTTTCTGCCTTTACAGGCACAACAAAACGACCGTTTCGCTGTGTGATTATTCCGTCACGAAGAACTTTTGAATAATGTGAAGAATGAATCATATGGTCAAGTTGTTCACGGATTTTATTTTCATAATGACGCTTTTTACGTCTTATTTCTTTAAGTTCAGGTGAAGCATTATCGCTGATTTCTGTTTCACTTATAATTGCATTAGTGATTTTATCCTCAAGGTATTTATTGGGATAGAGTGAATTGAACAAATCATCAAGGGAAGTCTGCATACCTGCACATTTATCGTGCCATGTGAGGATTCCACGGATTATTTTAAGAGTTGTTGCGATTTTTAAAAGTTCACCTGCAGAAAGTGAGCCACCTGCAGAGGCTCTACTCAAAGCATTGTTAACATTCTGGAGTCCTCCGAATGATGGAGCACCGAATTTGGCAATAAATATGTAAGCCGCTTCGGTTTTATCAAGCAGTTCAAGTACCTCAAAATAGTCCGATAAAGGCTTAATTTCAAGTGCCTTTTCCTTTGCATCAGCACTACTTGCTGTATCGGAAAGCATTTTGAGTATTTTATCAAGTTCAAGTGAAATACAATGTTTGTTCATATTTTTATACCTTAATTGAATTATAGAATTCAAGTGTTTTAAAATTTCTTTGTAGTTTTGAAAGTAAGTATTTTTCTGTTATATAGGACAAATCAGGTAATGCATTTTCATCCATTTTAAATGAATAGATTTTTTCAAAATCTGAAAATGCTATATGACGAAGTGCTTTGATAAGTCCTATATCAAGTGGAAAAAGCATACTGTTTGACATACAGTTTTCACAGTAAAGCAAACCGTCTTCCACATCAAAATACATTGTGTTTGTTTCATACTCACCACATCTGTCACAAGCTATAAGATTTGGCATATAACCTGCAATACACATAAGGCGTAATTCCGTAATTGCTTTGACCTGTTCTATTGGCATTTTACTCTTTGCAAGAAAATGAAGTGAATTAAGTATTAATCGCAGATATTCTTCCGCAGGTTCATCCTCTTGTACAAGTGTCATTATGAGCTCAGAAAAATACTGTGCAAGGGATAATTTTTCCAAATCATTTCTAAGGTCAAAGAAAAGTTCAATAGGCTCTGCCTCATCAATTATGTAACTTTCCTTGGTTTTATACAGACATAATTTTGAAAAACAGAACATTCCTGTTGAACTGTTTTTACGATTATTAACAGATTTTGCCCCTCTTACAAAAGCACGTACAAGCCCGTTGTGGCGTGTAAGTACCGTAACGAGCTTGTCTTTTTCACCAATATTCTGTTCTTTGAGTATCAGACCGTCCGTATTCGTCCTCATAGTCCATTTCTCCGTCAAATAGTGGTCTCTTTTTGTTTTCGAGAGATTTTTTATACATTAAATAATCTTCCACACTACCACTCTGGGTAAATCTGCTCCATATTGCCATACTGTCCAAGTAAATCACCTACCATTAGTAATTTGTGTTGGACAGCAAGAAAATATAAGTGGTAAAAATAAAAAGATTTGGTAAATTAATCTAATCCAAAGTTATGAATAAGTCCTTCACGATTACGCCAACCTTCTTTAACTTTTACCCAGCATTGAAGGTTGATTTTGCAATCGAAAAAGTTTTCCATATCCTGACGAGCATAGGTAGAAATCTTTTTAAGCATCGCTCCACCCTTGCCGATAATAATTCCCTTATGGCTATCTCTTTCACAGTAAATTGTAGCCTCGACATCCATAATTCCGTCACTTCTCTCACGCATTTTTTCAATGCTTACAGCCGTGCCGTGAGGAATTTCTTTATCTAAAAGTCTTAACATTTTTTCACGGATAATTTCACCTGCAAGAACTCTTTCGGGTTGGTCTGTAAGAGTATCGTCAGGGAAGAAATGCTCGGACTCAAAAGCAAGTTTCTTAAGCTCGTCCAAAAGCAAATCAATTCCGTTACCTGTCTGTGCAGAAACAGGGACGATTGCATCAAAATTATAATGCTCTGTCATTTCTGCAATTCGTGAAATGAGATTTTCTTTTTCTTTTACTGTATCAATTTTATTGATTGCAAGAATTGCAGGGTTTTTGCCCTTTTTAATCTTTTCGATAAGTTCAAGTTCAGCCTCTTTCAACTCACCATCAGGCTCAACAACCAAAAGACAAGCATCCACACCCTCAATACTATCACTTACTGCTTTAACCATTTTTTCACCAAGTTTTGTCTTTGGCTTATGGAAACCTGGTGTATCAGTAAACACAAGTTGAACATTGTCATCAGTTGTAAGTACACCCATAATTCTTGTACGAGTTGTTTGTGGTTTTGAAGAAACAATTGCAATTTTTGTTCCCAAGAGTTTATTAAGAATTGAAGATTTGCCAACATTGGCTTTTCCTACGATTGCGATAAATGCTGTTTTTGGTGAATTCATTTATTTTTCCCCTTTTTTCCAAATCCGAAAAATATAAAAATTATGTCTAAAACTAACGAAACGATAAACAATCCCAACGCCCATAAATTATTTGTAAAGTATTGGAATAACTGTTTGAATGCATCCGGTTGCCACATAATTGCGACACCTGCGAGTACTGAAAAAATTGTAAATACAAGAACTGCACCTGCTGCACAGTCCTTTGCAATTTTTCCAAATTCTGTATGCTCTTTTCCGTGTAAATCAACTGCTGCTTCAATAGCTGTGTTGATAACCTCGGCACCCATTACAAGTCCACAAGCAATAAAGAGAATTGCAAACTGAGTTCTTGTAATTTCAAAAAAATCAAAGGCACACAGGAAAAAGAACATATATGCAAAACAGGAAATATGTATTCTCATATTACGCTCGGTCTTTATTGTTGTAAAGATACCTTCAAAGGCATAACCGAAACTTTTAAAAAGAGCTTTAAGGTCTTTCATAAAATTATAATCATCCTCAATAGTAAAGCATTAAGTTTGAAAGAAAAATGTGCTATGGGCAATTTTACTCAAACTTATTCCTCGTCGAAGTAGTAACTACCGTTACGTTTTAATCCGATTTTTGTAAGTACTGCTTCTTCTTTTTCTCTCATCTGTACTGCTTCAAGCCCACCGTTTTCGTGGTCATAACCTAAAAGATGAAGAAGAGAATGAACTGTTAAGAAGCCGATTTCTCTTTGAAGAGTATGTCCATATTTTTCTGCTTGGTCATAAGCGTGTTCAATGGAAATAATAATGTCACCAAGGATTTTTGCCCCTGTGTCATAGTTTATATCGTACTCACCATCTTCACCCATTGGGAAAGAAAGGACATCCGTACTTCTGTCAATTCCACGATGTTTGAAATTAAGTTCGTGGATTGTTGCGTCATCAACGATTGACACACTGATTTCTGCCAAATCTGTAAACCCTTCGTGTACAAGAACTGCCTTACAGCAACGACGAATGAGCATTCTTACACCTGTTGGAATTTTCATTACATTCTGTTTGTCATCAATTATTACTTTTAATTTCTCATTCATTTGTTTTTCCTCGCATCCTGTCTTTCATAAGCCTTGATAATATCCTGGACAAGACGATGTCTGACTACATCTTTTTCTGTAAATATATTTATTGCTATGTCATCAATTCCTTTGAGAATTTTCATAGCTTCAACAAGTCCTGATTTTTTACCGTCAGGCAAGTCAATCTGTGTAATATCACCTGTTACAACAATTTTTGAGTTAAATCCCAGACGAGTTAAGAACATTTTCATCTGCTCCCTTGTTGTATTCTGTGCTTCATCAAGAATTATAAAACTATCATCAAGAGTACGACCACGCATATATGCAAGTGGTGCTACCTCAATACTACCTCTCTCCTGATAACGTTGAAAGCTTTCTGCTCCAAGCATATCAAAAAGAGCATCATACAATGGTCGAAGATATGGGTCAACTTTCTGTTGCAAGTCGCCTGGCAAAAATCCTAATTTTTCACCTGCTTCAACTGCAGGACGAGTCAAAATGATACGGTTAACCTCTTTTGCACGAAAGGCATTTACTGCCATTGCAACTGCAAGATAAGTTTTACCTGTACCGGCAGGACCTGCACCGAGAGTGATTGTATTATTCTTTATACATTCAAGGTATTTTTTCTGACCAAGTGTTTTTGGCTTAATGGGTTTACCTTTTGCAGTAATGCAGACACAGTCCCCTGTCATTTCACAGAGTTTATCCTCGTTACCCTCTTTCACAAGAGAAAGGACATAACGAACATTCTGTTCTGACAACGCTTCACCACGGTTAATAAGAGTTAAAAGTCCATTGATTGCTCTTACCGCTTTGGAAACATTTTCCACATCACCGCTGACTTTAATTTCCGAGCCACGACTTATAACCTTAACATTATACTGGGACTCAATAAGTCTAATATTTTCATCAAAGCTGCCGAACAAACTGACGGTCTGTTCCATTCTGTCAACATTTATTACTTGTTCAAACAACTGATTTCACCCACTTATTACAAAATAGTCTATATTTTATATATTTTAGCACATTTTTTATGTGTTGTCATCTGTTTTTTCAACATAAATTTCCTGTAAAATCCCTATTTCTTGCTTACAATTTGCATAAACTTTATATTGAATACTATCGGTCGTACTTACATCTTCTGTTTTAACCTTCTGTATCTCCGATTTATCCATTATATTTTTAACATAACAAGCGTTACTGAAGAGAGAGAGTTTCTTTTTTAGTGAATCGCTCATCTCTGCTTTTTCATCACTATACACTGCACCATACTCTGTTATTATTCCCAAAGGAAGGACTAAATTATCATTTTTCAAAAATGTCTTATTTTCTGAGTAAAAATCATCTGGAACATTTTTTCCAAGGGGTATTTTCATACCGAAAAAGAAGATGACTTTTCGAGTTTTTTCATAAGACTGGTTATAAAGAGTAATATCCATATCAGTTGAGGTGTGACTTTTCTTCACAAGGGCTTTTACATATCCGTCAGCATGGACTAAAACTTCTGTGCCATCGGCATGACTTATAACACCACTTACTAACAAATCACCCTTAGTTACTGCCCACCCAGGTTTAACCTCCTCTTTTCCGTGGAGAATATCAATACTCAAAATCACGCCATCTTCCGAAGCAACAAGATTAGTTGGGGTTTTATCATCATAAATATCAGGGGCTTTTGTGCTTTCTCTTACCTCAATTACAATAACTGAGCCTTTTCTATTTACCGCTGCCCACGAGAGATTTTCAATTTCGCTGACAACGGTTTTTGCTACATTTTTAGCATCAATATCTGAAATTTTTGCCCCCACCTTTACCCCATGATTTTCAAAGGCAGAAAGTAAAACATCTTCATCAATACTCACATTCCCAACAATCGAAACACTCCAAACAAATTGAGAAAGTGTAGCAATTAATCCTATAAAAATCATAGCACCTACAAGAATTCCGACTCTTGATTTATGTTTTCTGAAAAAGTATTTCAATCCTTTCTTTTCAATAGCACAAAGCTGCATACCTGATTTTTTCGCAGGTATTTTAAGTGCAAAATATCCATCAATGGTTGTGGATGCAAAAATAGTGCCATTCACATTTTTTATATTCCATACGGGAATTTTCTCCCTTGTGCATAGATTTAAAAATCTATCTGCAAGTCCCCCATACGCCTTAAAATTTATGTATCCAAAAAAATATCTTAAAAACTCGACTATTAACATATATCACCTATGACACAAAAGAAATTTCACCAATTTGCCCATTGATAACAGCAATCCCACTATCAAAAGACGTAATTACAAGTCCTACTCCTGACAGGGACAGCACAGTTTCACCCAAACTCAGTTTTATGAGATTTTCTTCATATTCCACAATTCCCTTGCATCCATCAATTATAATCTCACGATTACCCAGCATCTCAATTTTTGCCTCATTTGAAATCATTGTGGGAATTGTAAATCTGCTTTGCTTTTTCCCATTAGCTTTTCGACTCATACCTTGCACCTCACTCATAAAATTATATGATTAACCTTTTTAAAAATTCATTATTGAACATTATTTTAAATATATTTTATGGGGTGTTTAAAAATGATTACTATCAAACTCAAAAAAGAATATTTAGCCTGTCTTATGGTGATTTTTTGTATTATTTTGATTTTCAAATTCCCTGATAGCATAAAAACTGGCATAACAGGAGGTTTGCAAATCTGCTTTTATACCATAATTCCATCATTATTTCCATTCATGGTTATTTCTTCATACATAGTCAAATCGGAAATTTTTTCACCCATATTCAAGTTTTTCTCACCTATAACAAAATTTCTATTTAAACAGCCAAGTTGTACAACATCCGTTATTTTGCTTTCTATGATTGGTGGTTTTCCAATTGGTTTAAAAATGATAGATGAACTCTATCAAAAAGATAAAATTACAAAAAATGAAGCAGAGCGATTATCGCTTTTTTGTATGAATGCAGGGCCATCCTTTGTAATAACAGCATTGGGTGTGAATATGTTTAAAAGTGTTAAACTTGGAATTATTATTTATATTTCCCTTTGTTTATCTTCCTTGGTGATTGGTGTATTTTCAAGATTTTTCAGTGATGGGTTGGTAAAGAATCAAGATTACAATAAAAAAACACTCGTTTACTCATCATTTTCTGCATCTGTTTCTGACGGATTACAAGGAATTCTAAATATATGTGCGTGGATTGTGCTTTTTAGTGCCTTGAATGAATGTTTGGAAATTTATATCAACCATAAGCAAATATTGGCAATTCTCTCATCCATTATAGAAATAAGCAACGGATGTATCACTTCGGTAGGAAAAATCCCTCTTCCCTTATTCTCTTTTTTCATAGGCATGGGTGGATTTTGTGTACATTGTCAGGTTTCAGGTTATATGAAAAATTGCAAAATAAGATATACCCACTTTCTTCTTGGAAGAATTTCACACGGTGTTTTGTCCGCAACTATTACACATATAATTCTGATATTTTTCCCTATTGACACTAATGTTTTTGCAAATGCACAAGGAATTATCCCTGCAACCTTTTCCGTATCCTTACCAACATTTGCCATGCTTATTATAATGTGTATAATTATGATTTTGGATATTGATAGAAAGAAAAAATTATGCTAAACTTATATTATAAAATCGTAATTTTAGGTGACTGATGTGAAAAACTTATTCAATAAAAATTCAATATCCGCTTCTTGCTCATACTGTACCCATGGCAGACTTTCTCCAAATGGCGAAACTGTTTTGTGTATGAAAATGGGTGTTGTTGATAAGGATTTTTCTTGCAAAAAATACAAATACGACCCATTGAAAAGGCAACCACGAAGACCTCGTGAGCTTGAGCATTTTGAAGCAGAAGACTTTTCACTTGATATAGAAACTGAAGAATAAAACAAAAGGCAGACTTTTTAGTCTGCCTTTTGTCATGAAAGGGGATATTCAAAATTTAAGTTATACTCTTTTGCTATTTGCAGTATATCTCTTTACAAGGACTGCTATAAAAATTACTGCCATTACGATTGCTGATATTGATATTTCGATGATTGTATCGTCCATATCATCACTTAAATCAATATTGTTTATATTTGAAAAAATTGTTGTTTCTCTTTCGTCATCAAGTCTTGTATGCATTTTCTCAGGAACTACTCTTGTAGTTGTTTCTGAGTATTCTTCTGTTTCTTCTATTGTCTCTTCAAAAGTTTCGTTTTCAACTTTTTCTTCTGTTTCTTCTTCAGTTGTTTCCTCTTCAGTTGTTTCTTCTTCAACGATATAATCGTCTTCAACGTCGATGTTGATTGTTTTATTGTAAACAGTTGATGGAACTGTAAGAGAATTGTGGTCGATAAAGTAGTAAGTTGTTGTGCAGTAGTACATACTTTCTGTTACATCTGTTGTGTATCCGTCGTCAATCCATGTAGCGTCAATCCAATAATACTGGTCATCAATAACTACAAGATTCCAGATATGGTCTTCATTTCTGATTTCAAATACTTCAACATCCATTTCCATTAAGAGAGCATTTACGAGTGCTGAATAGTTTCTGCATACACCTTCACCATCAACAGCAAATTTTAATGCCTCAGCATTATAGAGAGTTAATAAATCGTCATCACTTAAAGCAGAGAAATCATAGTCCATTAAATCAACAACATACTGTACAACTGTTTCTACTTTTTCTTCGTCAGTCATATTGGCTCTTGTCAACTGTTTTGCTACTTCCTTTACTCTTTCCTGAAGCTGGAAATCTTTTCTTTCAATATCATGTGATACACGGTCTTTTCTTAAGAAATCATAGAAATCCTTTGAATATGCCATCTGACAGTTTCTTGATGAAAAATATTCAAGGCTTTTCATACCGATTAAAGAATCAAAGCTTTCAATGCTTACTGAATCGTCAACACATAAATATTCAATATTAAGATTTTTTATAGGGGAAATATCTTTTACACAAGTATATTGAAGGCTAAGGTCTCTTAAATTCTGCAATTCTGCCATTGGAGTAATATCTTCAATACCAACAATAGAGAAATAAATGCATTCAATTTTTTTCATATTTTCAATACCATCGACACTACCTAATTCACTGTCTGAGATAGTTATATCTATTGTATTGTTTGCTGATGCAAGGAATTCAAGATTATCCATTTTGCACTCACTGATGTAGATTGATTCAATATTTGTAGCACCTTCAACTTTTGCCGATGTAAGGTCACATCTTTCAAATTGCAAATATCCAAAACTACAATCCTTTAAAGACACTGTTTCAACTTTTACGTCAACAAATTTCACAATGTAAGCATCTGAATATTTCTGGAGAGTTTTATTATCAATATTCTTGTAAACCTCAAGAACACATAAATCTTCATCATAATAATAAGCATTATCACTGCTGTTGAATTCTACGTCATCAAAAATCATAGCAGAAGCTTCCATTGGAATTGAACCAATGATAATTGCTGTGATTGCTAAGATTGCTACTAAAACTGTTTTTACTGATTTCTTGATTGTGTTTGTCATTTGAATTACCCTCTCTCGTTGTTATGTCTATATGATAACAAGAAGGATTTTTCACTTGTAATTATAGTTTTACTTTAAAATGACAACAAAAAAAGACGGAGAAAAAACTCCGTCTTTTAAATTATACTATGTGATTATCTTCTGCTCTTGAAAAGGTCAAGAATATCGATATCTTCATCAGATGCACCGAAATTGCCACTGTTTGAGCTGATTTCATCAACTGATGCATTGTAGTAAGGTTTTCTTGAAACGCCGTTAGCATCAAGACCGAAACCTGTTGCGATAACTGTTACATACATTTCGTCATCAAGTTTTTCATCGAAAGCAACACCGAAGATGATGTTTGCATCGTCGTCAGCCTGTGCACGAACGATACCTGCAGCTGTATCAACGTCTTCAAGAGTGATGTCAGGAGATGCTGTGATACTGATGATAACACCCTTTGCACCTGTGATTGTTGTTTCAAGAAGTGGGCTGGAGATAGCTGACTTAGCAGCCTGTTCTGCCTTATCTTTACCACTTGCATGACCGATACCCATATGAGCGTGACCTGCATCCTTCATAACTGATGTAACGTCAGCAAAGTCAAGGTTGATGAATGCTGGCATTGTGATAAGGTCTGTAACTGAGTTAACACCCTGACGGAGAACGTCGTCAGCAATACCGAAAGCATTAGCAAAAGTAATCTTCTGCTCTGAAACGTATTTAAGTCTTTCGTTAGGAATAACGATAAGTGAGTCAACATGCTGTGCAAGTTCTGCGATACCTGCTTCAGCCTGTTTCATTCTGTGAGTTCCTTCAAATGCAAAAGGTTTTGTAACGATACCAACTGTAAGGATACCCTTGCCCTTTGCGATTTCAGCGATAATTGGAGCAGCACCTGTACCTGTTCCGCCACCCATACCAGCAGTAACGAATACCATCTGTGTCTTATCAAGTGCTTCAACGATTGCGTCACGGCTTTCTTCAGCTGATTTCTGACCAACTTCAGGTTTTGCACCTGCGCCACGACCTGCTGTAACTTTTTCACCAATTTGAATTTTTGAATCTGCAAGTGAACGAGCAAGAGCCTGTTTATCTGTGTTGATTGCAATAAGTTCAACACCAGAAATACCAGCCTTTGCCATACGGTCAACTGCGTTTCCACCGCCGCCACCAACGCCGATTACTTTAATGTTTGCAATGTCCTGATACTCATTATTAATTTCGAATGCCATGTTTAACATCCTCCTATGTATAATTTCACACCTATTGATTTTATAGTTATAGGTTATTTTAACATTATTAAAAAATAATTGCAATATATAATGTATATATTTTTTATTATTTTTTTAATTTTTTATAATTTATTCACAAATATTCTTATGCTGCATTTGCATTTGAATTTGAATCGCCCTCATTATTCACATCTGTTGAAGGATTTTGTGTTTCCGGTGTTGTTTCCGGTGTTGTTTCTGGTGTTGTTTCCGGCTGAGGTACAATTTCAACAACTTCGTCTTCTTTTTCGATTTCTTCCTCTGTTTTTTCAGGGGTCAGAGATGCTCTTTTATCTATTTTCAAGTCGAGAGTGCCTCTGAACAAACTGTCTTCTTGATTTTGTCTGTCTATTGCTTCCTTACCCAATTCAAGTTTGTTTTTTAACTTATCGCCATCAGTGCTACCCATAACAATAGCTATTCTGCCCTGATATTCCATTTTTATGTTATGCAAGTCCGTAACGTCCATAGCAGTAATGTCAATGAGTTCAACTTTTTTGCAAGTTTCATATACTTCCTGTGCTCTTACAAATAAGTTTTCATTCTCAAAAACTGCGATTTCACCAAGATTTGCAGTTGTAATTTTTCCTGCGTTAAGAAGAATCAAGTTTTTGTCAAGCTCTTCACGATTGAGTTCAAGCACCTTACCACTACTATTGAGAAGTGTGTATTTATCGCCTTGTTGAACAGCAAAACAGGCATCTGTTTTAATTATCTGTATTTCAAGATGAGCAGGTAATTTTCTTTTTATCTTTACCTCTCCCACATACGGAAGTTTTTTAGTAATAAGCTCGTTCAATTTTTTATTTGAAAGAAAAACAAGATTATCTCCATTTTCAACTTCAGAGGCTGCAATTATTTCTTCTGCAGAGTACATTGTATCCCCTGTTACAGAAATTTTGTTTATATTAAAAAACAAAAGAATTGCAAGTAAAACACCAATCACAAGCAAAATTGAACCGAGCGCCCCACGTATTATCATCTTTTTTCTTTTAATCTTTTTTCTGCGCTGGTTGGTACGGTCAACAATACGCTCGTCATTTGACATTGGAGTATTATGTCTATTATTAGGTTGTTCTGTTCTTTTCATCTGTATTCACCCTTTTTATGTCCGCACCCAAATTTTCAAGTACTTTTTCAGGATTTTCATATCCTCTATCTATGTGATATATATCCGTTACTTCTGTTGTTCCCTTTGCAGTTAAACCTGCAAGAATCATTGCCGAGCCACCACGCAAATCCGTAGCTCGTACATTGGCACCATTGAGATTTCGTACACCCTCAATTACTGCCATTCTGCCTTCGACATGAATTTTTGCACCAAATCGAAGTAGTTCACCGATATGTTTAAATCGACTTTCAAAAATATTTTCGACAATTACACTTGTACCATCGGCAATAGTGGTTAGTGCCATTATTTGTGCCTGAACATCCGTTGGAAAACCTGGATGTGGCATTGTACGAATCATTCTGATTCTTTTCAATGTTTTAGGTGACTCTAAAATCACCTGTTTTTTATTGACCTCAATTATACACCCCGCTTCTCGCAAGGGTTGAATTATCGGAGCAATATGTGATGGTACAATATCATTTATGGTAATTTTTCCACCTGTCATGGCAGCACCAATCATATATGTTGATGCTACTATTCTGTCGGGAATTACTGTGTGTTCAGCAGGTGTTAGTTTATTTACACCCTCAATTATTACTGTGCTATCCCCTGCTCCTCGAATTTTTGCACCTGAGCGATTTAAAAAATCTGCCAAATCGCTAATTTCAGGCTCACGTGCTGCATTTGAAATAATGGTTGTACCCTTGGCAAGAGTTGCTGCAAGAATTATATTTTCAGTAGCCCCCACACTTGGAAAAGACAAGGTAATTCTTGTGCCAACAAGTCCGTTTTCCAATGCAGAACAAACTATAAAGCCATCTTCCGTTGTGACGGTTGCACCAAATTGCTCCATTGAAGAAAGATGCAAATCAATGGGTCTTAAGCCTATCTCACACCCACCAGGAGTTGAGAGTTTTGCCATTCCCATTCGTCCAAGAATTCCACCTAGAAACACTATGGATGAACGCATTTCCCTCATCAAGTCATCAGGCACATCATTCCTTGAAACACACCTTGCATCAACTGTTATAGTGTGATTTTCACGAGTAACTATACAACCGAGATACTGAAGAATTTTTATTGTTGCATCCACATCCGAAAGCATGGGACAATTATGTATTATGGAAATCCCGTCAACCAACAAACTTGCCACAAGAATTGGTAGCACACTGTTTTTTGCTCCCTGAACAGTTATTTCACCATTCAGTTTTCTGCCACCATTGACAATTATTTTATTCAATTTTCACACGCCCTTTATAGTATCTATGCGTCATATACTATGCAGTTTGTGATGAAAATGTTAACTTTTTATAGATTTGTAATTATTCTGCAAATTTCTGACAATGCATTTATTTTTGCATCCTTACTTGCATTGAGTGATATATTATTCAATTTTGCTTTATCATTTTTAAGTTCAAGAACTTTTTCAGCAAGAATTTTACCATCAAGGTCTTTTTCTTCAACTAAAATAGCACCATCATTTTCAACAAGTGCCATAGCATTATGGAATTGATGATTTTCTGCCACATTTGGTGACGGAATGAGAATTGATGGTTTACCCAAAGCCTGAATTTCAGAAAGTGAACTTGCCCCTGCACGACTGATTACTAAATCACAAGCAGGAAGACAAATTTCCATATCGTTGATATACTCACGAATTTCAATATTTGTGTTTTCTCCGTATGCAACACCTTTTTCAGTAAGTTTGTCCCCTACCCAAGGACCGAATTTACCAGTTGCGTGTAAGAAACGGATGTTTTCTTCATCTTTAAGTATTGAAATCATCTCAACAATTGCATTATTTATTGCATCTGCTCCCAAAGAGCCACCCATTGAGAGTACAAGCATTTCGTTGTTTTTAACTCCAAGAGATGCACGAGCAAAATCCTTATCTGCTTTGATGATTTCTCGTCTTACAGGAAGTCCTGTTACAACGGGAGGATTTTTACAGCTCATATATTTTTCAGCCTGAGGAGATGTGAGCATTACCTTATCAACTTTTTTTGCAAGAGCTTTATTGGCAACTCCCGGAAAAGCATTTTGTTCGTGAATTGCAGTTTTAATACCCATTTTTACTGCAGTATTAAGGACTGGTCCTGTAACATAACCGCCAAATCCCACAACAACATCAGGTTTAAACTCGTTAAGAATTTTCTTTGAGTCAGATGATGCTTTTAAAGTTAAAAGCACAGTTTTAATATTTTCAATGATTCCCGAAATTGACATTTTTCGAGAAAAGCCATTCATTTTTACTGTTTTAATTTCAAACCCTGCATTTGGTACAATTCTTGTTTCCATTCGTCCCTCTGTACCAACAAAAAGGATTTCACTTGATGGGTCAAGTCTTCTTACCTCATTGGCTACGGCAACAGCAGGGTTGATATGTCCACCTGTGCCACCTGCTACAAATAAGATTTTCATAAAAATTACTCCTTTTTACGTGCACTTCGTGAAACTGAAAGCACCATACCCATTTCACCAAGCAGAATGACAAGGGATGTACCACCTGCAGAGAAGAATGGAAGTGAGATACCTGTGTTTGGCAAGAAGTCACTTACAACACCGATATTAAGTGCCACCTGAAGTCCAATTTGGAATACGATACCCATTGAAAGTAATGCGCCAAATCTATCTTTTGCATTCATACCGATTTTGATGCCACGATAAATAAGCAAAGCAAATAAAATGATTATTGCAACCGCACCCACAAAGCCTAATTCTTCACAAACGATTGAGAATATAAAGTCGTTTTGTGGTTCGGAAACATAAAGATGTTTCTGTTTTGACTGACCAAGACCAGTACCTAAAAGTCCACCTGAACCGATGGCATAAAGTGAATTGTTTGTCTGCCAACGAGCACGTAATGGCTCAAAATCCTTATCTAACCATGCTGTAATTCTCTCACCTGCATATTTTGCAAGAATGTCAGGATTAGCAATAAGAACCACCGCAGCAATAACCGCTACTATCACACCTATTGTAAACCAACGGCCTCTTACCTCACCTAACCAAAGCATTACAACACCGATTGCGAGCATAAGAATTGTACCTGAAACATGGTTTTCAAGGTAGATGAGCACTGCATAAAAGAGAATAATCATTCCATAGAAAATAACGCTTGTGAATGATTTATAAATTGTAAATCTTCCGTTTGTGAGTTCAGGAAGTCTTCTTATTCCAAACATTTCACTTGGAACTTTTCCTGTAACACCCTTATAATTTCGTTCTAACAAGAATGCTAAAATCATAATAAGGGAAATTTTTGCAATTTCTGATGGTTGGAATGTTGTAAACCCTAAGTTTATCCATCGCTTAAATCCAGGTTTATATTCAGGAAGAACTAAAACCACAAGCAACAAACCTATTGAAACCACAACACCAATTAGAGCAATAAGCCTGAAATATTCGTATCGGATACGGGATACAAAAAACATTACCGCAATTCCGATTATTGCAAAAATCAACTGACGGACAAAAATTTGTGTACTGTCACCACGGTTGTAGTAACTGTATGTGTAACTGGCAGAAAATAGCATTACAAGACCGATTGTAACGATGGTCATAAGGATTACAAAAAATGGAATATCCATTGACCCATTTGAGAACAGAAGATTTGCAATCATACCTTTTTTCTTAGGTTTTGCATTTTGTTTTTGACCTGAAACTCTACGATTTCTATTGTTCACATTGGACTTTCGTTCCCTATTCATTTCAGGAGCAACATTATCTCTGATATTTGCATCCGATGCCATTTTCTCACCGCCTTTTATAGTTTTTGTTTTTAATTATTTAATGTTTCCGTAATAGTAAAGTGCAAGACCTACTGCACAACCAATCATATTTACAAGAGAGAAGATTGTAACAACTTTACGTTCTTTCCAACCACACATTTCAAAGTGGTGGTGAATTGGAGCCATTTTGAAAATTCTCTTACCGTGAGTAATTTTGAAGTAACCAATTTGGATAACATCTGAAAGAGCTTCGATAACATAGATAATACCGAAGAAAAGAAGGATAATTGGACAGTCAATTGCATAAGCAAGTGCTACAACCATACCACCAAGGAACATTGAGCCAGTATCACCCATCATAACCTTTGATGGATAGTAGTTCCAGATAAGATAGCCTAAACAACCACCGAAAAGTGCTGCTGCAAGGATACTGATTCCAAAGAATTTTGTCATAAGAGCAGCTATACAGAATGAAATCGCTGCAACTGATGTGACACTTGCACAAAGACCGTCAACACCATCAGTAAAGTTTACTGCATTAACTGCACCATAAATTACACAAACGCCAAAAATCCAGAAGAACCACTTAAGGTCAACTGCACCAACGAATGGTATTTTCATATAAGTAAGACCATTCATAGAAAGTGCAACAAGGTAAGCAACAATAAGAATTACCTGTGGAATTGTTTTCTGAATTTCTGTAAGACCTAAATTTCTCTTTTTAACTACTTTAATATAGTCATCTGCAAAACCTACAAGTCCAAGTCCCAAAGAGAGAACAACACCTGCAACTAATTTTACCTTTAAACTGTCAGGAACAACATGTTCACTTGCAAAAAGATTTCCACCCATAAAGTAGTCAATTACAAGAATACATACTGTTGAAACGATTGTACTGATAATAAACATGATACCACCCATTACAGGTGTACCCTGCTTTGATTTATGCCATGCAGGGCCAATATCAAGAATAGTTTGACCAAATTTTAACTTTCTAAGCCAAGGAATGAGTACAAAGCCTAATAAAAACGCAATTAAGAAGCTTAAAATTGCTGTACTTGCTAATGCTACATAAATATTCATATCCACAACTCCTTATTTAACATCCCATTTTTCATAAACTTTTTCGATGATTTCTTCAAGTTTCATTCCACGACTTGCCTTAAACAACAAGGTGTCACCTACTTTGATTTCATCTAAAAGATTTTTTACAAGCTCTGTTTTATCAGTAAATGCAAACACAGAAGAAAGTCCTGCTTTTTTTGCACTATCTGCCATAAATTGTGACTGTACGCCATAGGTAAAGAGCATATCCACCTTACACTCTGCTACATACTCGCCCACATTTCTGTGTGCTGTTTCACTATAATCACCTAATTCAAGCATATCACCTAAAACTGCGATTTTTCTACCCTTTGCAATTTTGGTGAGTGAGTTAAGACCTGCTTTTTGTGAGTCAGGACTAGCATTGTAACAGTCCTCAATAACAGTAATTCCACCTGTTTCTTTAATTCTCTGTCGCATACCTGATGGGGTATATCCCAAAAGTCCTTCTGCTATTTTCTCAGGTGAAACACCATACTGAAGACCTACTGCAAAAGCAGTTAAAGCATCATAAACATTATGAATTCCAACCGTTGGAATGATGATTTTTTGTCTTATATCACCTTTTACTGCTACAAACTCAGTAGTAAGACCGATTTCTTTGATTTCTTCTGCCAAAACATCACAGTTTTTGTTTTCGATGCCAAAGAAAATAACTTTATAATCATCAGTTTTCACTGTAACGAGCATATCATTGTCACCATTCAAGAAAAGTGGTGCACCCTTTGGAAGGCCCTTTAAAATTTCAAGTTTTGCCTTTAAAATTTCCTCTCTTGAGCCGAGATTTTCAATGTGGGAAACACCAACATTGGTGATAATTGCACAATCAGGTTTTGCACACTCTGTAAGGACTGTAATCTGTCCTGCACCGTCCATTCCCATCTCAATTACAGCATTTTTTGTTGATTTTTCTAATCTGTAAAGTGTTCTTGGAACGCCTATATCATTATTGAGATTACCTTCTGTTTTAAGAGTTTCACCCTTTTGTGAAAGGACACAGGCAACCATTTCTTTTGTTGTTGTTTTGCCAACACTACCTGTAAGTCCCACAACCAACAAATCTTCTATTGAGCATCTATAATATGATGCAAATTGAAGAAGAGCTTTTTTAGTATCTTCAACATAAATTACAGGTGCAGAGCATTCGACTTCCCTATGACAAACAACTGCGCCAACGCCCTTCTCAGCCACATCTTTGACAAAATCGTGAGCGTCAAAGCGTTCACCTTTTATAGCAAAAAACAATGTGTTTTCATCCACATCACGGCTATCAATTGATACTCTATTTATTACAGTTTGGGAATCTAATTCCACTCCCAATGCCTTTGCTATTTCCCATACTTTCAAATTCATTATTTTCACCTGATTATTCAAAAAAACTTTTTATAACTGCTCTTTCATCAAATGAGTGTTTTTCATTTCCAATGATTTGATATGTTTCGTGTCCCTTACCTGCAAGAAGCACCAAATCATTCTTTTTTGCCTTTTTTAGTGCAAACTCTATTGCTTGTCGTCGATTTTCGATTACCGCAATATGTGCTTTTGACTTCTCCATACCACAGAGAATGTCATTTATTATAAGTAGTGGATTTTCTTTTCGAGGATTATCACTTGTCACGATGGCAGAATCAGCAAGTTCACCTGCAATTCTACCCATTTCCGGTCGCTTTGATTTATCCCTATCTCCACCACAACCAAAAACAAGGATTACCCTGCCTTTTGTGATTTCACGGACACATTCCAGTATGTTTTTTAAGCCATCGGGAGTATGTGCATAATCTATCATAACCGTAAAATCTTTTGGAATTGGGACAATTTCTGCACGACCCGAGACCGGAGTTATATTTCTTATGGCATCTGAAATTTCGTTTATATCAAACCCTAAATTTAACAGAGTTGCCACAGCCGAAAGTGAATTATAAACTGTAAATCTACCATATAAACTCGTTTGTATTCTGCTTATGCAATCCATACCAACAAATTCATATCTAACACCATTTTCATTACAGATAACATTTTTTGCCGTGTAATCTGCCCAATCGCTAATTGCAGAAACTGTTATGGTTTTGCCGGGATTTTTTCCAAACAACACAGTTGCAGGAATTTGCAAAAGAGTCCCCGGCACAGAAAATTGCATCTGCTTTTTTGTGTTGGGTTCAAAACACAGCATAAACTACCTCCGCAATCATCACAATTTTTATAAACAGATTTTATCACCATTAAGTGTTTTTTCAAAGTATGAATTGTTTAGACAAAAAAAACGAGCAGCCTATATCCTGCTCGTTTTTTGTCTGCTCACAGCCAGTTTATCTTATTTTCAAAAACCACTTTTATTTCGGATTTCTCAATGTGTCCTATCTCATAGCAATCGTAAAATCCGGAAACATGATCAATTACCCTGTTTTTATCATTTTGCGACACAACTATATTGAACCCCACTCCACAATTGAATGTTCGCAACATTTCATCATCGCTTATTTGACCAACATCTTTGATATACTTGAAAACATTGAGCACGCGCAGTTTTGAAAGATCTATCATCGCACCCAGCCCATCGGGTATCACACGGCTGAGGTTACCCTCTATACCACCACCGGTAATATGCGCCATTGTTCATTTTTGGTCGGCAGCTGCACTGAGCTTCAAGTTTTCTACTTTTACCCAAGAATCTGATTTTACTTCTGATAATAATTTATTATATAATT
>CALEIS010000144.1 GCA_937877675.1 uncultured Clostridia bacterium
CAGCCCCACTTTCGTGGGGCTGTTGATGTTTACAGCAGGGCCATCAGGTCCTCGGCGTACTGTGCGCCGGTGGCGGCGGTGCCGTCGGACTTGACCTCGGTGGTGCATGCAGCCATGGCCTTCTCCAGACGCTCTGCGGCCTCGGTGCGGCAGATGTGGCGCAGGAGCATGGCGGCGGCCTTGATGATGGAGGCGGGGTTGGCGTAGGCGCCCATGCCGCGCTCGATCATCCGGGGGGCGGAGCCGTGGATGGCCTCGAACATGGCGTAGCGGTCACCGATGTTGGCAGAGCCTGCGGTGCCCACGCCGCCCTGGATCTGGGCGGCCTCGTCGGTGATGATGTCGCCGTAGAGGTTGGGCAGCAGGACCACCTGGAACTTCTCCCGGAGGGGATCCTTGATCAGGTTGGCGGTCATGATGTCGATGTAGTAGTCCTCCACGGTGATCTCGGGGTAATCCCTGGCGATCTCGTGGGCGATGGCGGTGAACTTGCCGTCGGTCTTTTTCATGATGTTGGCCTTGGTGACGATGGAAACATGCTTCTTGCCGTTGTTGCGGGCATACTCAAATGCTGCCCGCACGATACGACGTGTACCTTTATCGGTGGTAACTTTAAAGTCAACAGACATACCATCAAGGTCAATGCCACGGCTGCCAAGGACATACTCACCCTCGGTATTTTCTCTGAAGAACATCCAATCGATCCCCTGCTCAGGAATGCACACAGGACGAACATTGGCGTAAAGGTCCAGCTCCCGACGCATAGAAATATTGGCAGATTCCAATGTACCGCCGTGGGGTGTGGTGGTAGGGCCTTTCAACACTACATCACAAGACTTAATTTCAGACAGAACATCATCGGGAATGGCCTTGCCTTGCGCCATACGGTTTTCGATGGTAAGCCCCTCGATCTCCTTGATCACCACGCTTCCCTTTTCTACTTCATCCGCAAGAAGTTTCTTCAGCACTCGGGTTGCGTGCTTGGTGATAATGGGTCCGATACCGTCGCCATCCACAACGCCAATGGTGACACATTCCTTTGTGGAAAAGTCTGTCTTTTGCGTATTCATATTATCAATACGTGCTTGCTGTTCCTTCAGCAGCACTTCAAAGGCCGCAAGTGCCTGTTGGATATCCATAATCATTCTCCTTTTGATAAACAAAAAGCAGAGATTACTCTCTGCCTTGTTTGTTTTTTGACGATTCGATTATATCTGCTCTTTAACCTTAGCAGCCTTACCAACTCTGTCACGAAGATAATAGAGCTTGCTTCTGCGAACCTTACCGCGTCTTACTGTCTCTACCTTTGCAACATTTGGTGAATTTACAGGGAATACTCTTTCAACACCTACACCGTATGATACACGACGTACTGTGAATGTTTCAGAAACACCTGCACCCTTGCGAGCGATGATTGTTCCTTCGAATACCTGAATTCTTTCTCTTTCGCCTTCACGAATCTTAACGTGTACTTTAACAACGTCACCGACTCTGATTGCTGGGTTTGCTTCTTTGATGCAACCCTCTGCGATTAATTTTAATGCGTCCATAACTAACCTCCGATAAAAATTTTTTCAAGTGTTCGTACCGAAGTTCAGCAGAGGACCACCCGAGATAATAGTTATTTTTTTGCAGTTTCCCACAAATGCCTAGATATGATAACACAAGTCAAGTGAAAATGCAAGAGTTTTTTGAATATTTTTACAATAAAATTCTTACTTCATCGCCTTGTCTTGTATTTATATTTACAATTTCAAAATCTTTATAACTTTTAGCCAATTTAATGACAGGTTTTATATGTTTATATTTCATCTTAAAAAACATAAAACTCTTTGTAACTAAGAACAGTTTCAACAATCCAAATGAAAATCTATTGAATAAAAAGGCATTTGGAATTTTAGTTGTTTTAATCTCTTGATTCTTTGGGTAGATTATTTTCATTTTTCTACAACCACCCTAATAATATCATTATTCTGAGTCTGGACATTTACGATTTCACCCAAAATGCCATTAGCAACCATTTCAAATATCACGTCAAAGTCAACGCCACTTAAATCAACACCTGAAACAACTGTGCCACCTACAACTGCTGAAATATTTTTACCAGCTTTAACAAATTCTTTTACAACAAGATAAGGCAATGTAACCTTGACTTTATCGCCATGAACAGTATCAACATATACACGCAAAACCAAATCTTCTTCGTTAATTTGTTCAGTCTTTTCAAATTTCACATTTGACTTTACATCTTCATTTTTAAAGAGTTCATCAACAGTAATACCATAAAGTTCTGCAATATGAGGAAGTGTCATAATATCAGGACAAGCAATATCATTTTCCCATTTGGATACTGCTTGTGCAGATACTCCAAGTTTTTCAGCAACATAATCCTGAGTAAATCCTGATTGTTTTCTTAATTCATAAAGTTTTTTTCCAATTGTTTTTTCCATACAAATCGCTCCTTATTAATTCTGCAACCGATTACAATTGCATTGTATGGTCAAATTTTCAAAAAGTAAATGTAATAAAAGTTGATTTTTCAATTTTCAACCATTGGTTGAATTGATTTTGAATATTTAAGCATCACAACTGTTGCAACTATGGTGATTACTGATGCTATAAATTGGAATACACTAAAAATATCAGTTGATAATTTTTCTGCAAGTATGCCGAATGTTATTGGAGAAATTAAAATGCTCCCATAGGAAACTGCACCCTGAAGTCCTATAAAGGACTGTGAAATATCCCTACCCATATGTATCGGTGTTAGATGTGTCATATTGGGGAAAATAGGGCCATTTCCAAGACCTATTAAAAACAGACCAACTGTTGCAAGTATTGGATTTTTAAAGAATGTAAGAATAATTGCAATTAAAACCACAAACTCACCAATAACTATAATATTTTTAGGTGTCACCTTGTTTGCAATAAGTCCTGATATAAATCTACCCAAGGTCATTCCAATAAAGTAAAAAGTAATCATTCCTGCAGCTTTGTCTGGAGTTAATCCTTTTGAATTTACAAGGAAAGTACTTCCCCATGCAAGGCAAACAGACTCAATGGCACAAGAACAATAATAAATTACAAGACTTGCACGTGCTATTGGAATCTTTAGAAGTTCAGGAATTGAAACAACTCTTGTTTCATCCCTTTCCCCTGCTTCTTCTTTTTGTGCTTTAACTTTATTCCAAATAGGAATTGATAAAAAGCACATAATGGTAAGAGCAAGTTGAAAGAAAAACATTGTTCTGTATCCACCCTGCCAGTTATTACTTTGTTTCAAAGTAAACGACATCAAAAACGGACTCAGAGTAACACCAATGCCATATGAACAATGAAGAAAATTCACATGAGTAGCTTTATAATTCAATGCTACATAAGTATTTAAAACATTATCAATTGCACCTGCACCAAGTCCCAATGGAATTGAAAACAAACAGAGCATCAACATATTGTTTGAAAGGGAAAATCCAAAAAGAGCAACAGCCGTAAATGCTGTACTTATTGCAACAACCAAAGGTGTTCCAAGTTTTTTCGTAAGTCTTGCACTTAAAAGACTTGAAACGATTGTGCCCATATACATCAGACCTGTTACAAAATTTGAATATGAAATTGGTAAATCAAATTGAGTATATATTGCAGGCCAGGCTGTTCCAAATAACGAGTCAGGGATTCCAAGCCCTACATATGTAGCGAAAATAATTATAACCAATAATGTTGCCATAGATTACTTAAAAATCTCCATATTTTCTGTGTATGACTGCACCTTAATTATATCAACATCCTGCTCATCAGTTTTAGTATCCTTTACCAAAGCACCAATTAAAAGCATTGGATTGATATTGATACTTGTACCCGATGATAAAACAGTATTGAGAATAAGTTTGCCATTATCTTCACTTAACTCAAAAGACTTAATATGTTCTTTGATATTAACTTCTTTTTCGACCTTATTTCTGCCTTTTTTTGATTTTTTAAGCACCATAATTTCGTCGGATGAAAGGATTTTTTCTGCTTGTCCTAAAAGAAGACTATCAGGATTATTAAAGATTATTTTATAGTCCGCCCAACGAATGTCATTTGAAGATGTTTCGTAAACATAGATTTCCTTTACAGTAATATCAACAGGTAAAGCATTGTTAAGTCTTTCTGCTAACTCATTCAAATCTGTTTCTTCCATAAGACGGAAATCAACTGTTTCACAAAGGCTTTCAAACCCCAATGACAATGGCATAGCAAATGTTAAAAAAGCGTGAGGGTTAAAACCTTCTGTAAACCAAACTGGTACATTAGCTCTTTTCATAGCCCTTGTAATACAACGAACTGTATCAAGATGGGAAATAAACTTTGCCATACCTGTTTTCTGGAAGGACATTCTGACATCCATGGCCCATTTTTTAACTTCTGGCATCACATTTACCCCCATTCAATTTATTTGCACCACAAGCAGAGCATTTAATCCTACAATGAGGTGTTGTTTCGCTTTGGTGTGCTTTTTTATTTTCTTCAATAAGGAATTCTTTACGAATACCATAATCAACAATATCCCAAGGAAGAATTTCATCAAAATCTCTATGACGATTTGCATAGAATTCTGTTGTCAAATTACATTCATTAAATGCTTCACGCCATTTTGAGAAATCAAAAAATTCATCCCAGCTATCAAACTTACAGCCTTTTTGCCAAGCTTTATAAATTACTTCGCCAAGTCGTCTGTCACCACGAGCTAAAACGCCTTCAAGGACGGATGTATCTGACTGATGATAACTGATTGTAATTTTACGGCTTGTTGTACTTGAAAGTAAATGTTTCTGTTTTTCAATTAAACTTTCTGCTGTATCCTGTGGCTCCCATTGGAATGGTGTGAAAGGTTTTGGCACGAATGATGCACAGCTAACACTTACCTGAACACCCTTACCTTTTGGTTTGTTAGGATTATGATAAAAAGTATCAACAACCTTTTGTGCAAGGTCAGCAATGCCCTTAATGTCATCAAGTGTTTCTGTTGGAAGTCCCATCATAAAGTAAAGCTTAACGCTTGTCCAACCACCGTCAAATGCTTTAAGTGCAGTTTTCAAAACATCTTCTTCGGTAACATTTTTATTGATTGCATCACGAAGTCTTTGTGTACCTGCTTCAGGAGCAAATGTAAGACCACTACGACGAACTTTTTTAAGTTCTTCCATAAGCTCGTCGGAGAAATTATCCACACGAAGTGATGGTAAAGAAACATTGATATTTTCCTTTAATGCCCATTTAAAAAGCATTGGAATAAGTTTTTCGATATTTGTATAGTCACTTGTTGAGAGTGAGCAAAGTGAAATCTCGTCATAACCTGTTGCATCACTAATGCTACGACATTGTTCGTTGATGGTTTCAGGAGATTTTTCACGAATTGGTCTGTAAATAAATCCCGCTTGACAGAAACGGCAACCACGGATACAACCACGGAAAACTTCACCAACAGTTCTATCCTGAACAACATCAATAAATGGTACTACAAAATCTTTTGGATAATGAACAGTATCAAGGTCAGAGATTATTCTTTTCTTTACTCTTTTTGGTGCTGTTTCTTTATTCTCAACAGACTTAATTGTACCGTCTTCGTTGTAATCTACATTATAGAATTCAGGGACATATACACCTTCGATTTTTGCTGCTTCTCTTAAAAATTCAAGTCTTGTTGAGCCTTTTTCTTTATGTTCAATAAGCAAATCAATAAGGTCGTTTGTAACTTCTTCGCCTTCACCCGGTAAGAAAATGTCAATAAAATCAACCATAGGTTCAGCATTACAAACACAAGGACCACCTGCGATTACAATAGGAGTAAGGCTTGTTCTGTCTTTTTTTAGTACAGGAATTCCACCTAAATCAAGCATATTAAGTACATTTGTATAACTCAACTCATACTGTAATGTAAAACCTACCAAATCGAACTCTGAAAGAGCATCGCCACTCTCTAAAGCATAGAGTTTTACATCATTTTCACGCATAAGTGCTTCCATATCTTCCCATGGAGCAAAAACACGCTCACACCAAGCATCTTCTCTTGCATTTACAACGCTATAAAGAATTTTCATGCCAAGGTGTGACATACCAATTTCATAGTTATCAGGGAAACAGAAAGCATATCTCAGTTTCACATTATTTTTATCTTTTACTACGCTATTAAGTTCACCACCTGTATAACGAGCAGGTTTTTGAACTTTTTTAAGTAATTTTTCAACTTCTTTTTTAACCATAATTGACCTCACAAAAAGTTATTCAATATATTTTACTATAAATCTAGGTTTATTTCAATAATCATTCGACTGAAAGAGAGAAATAGTAAGAAAAATTGCAATAATTATTAGTGAGAAATTGTATTTTGTTATAACAAAAACATAAAGAGCCCATAAATATATAATCGCTATAAACAATATTGAAGTAATTTTCAAAATCTTCCTACATAATGCATTTTCAAAATGTTGTGATAACAAAAAGTATAAAATTGCACCACCATCAAGACTTTTTATCGGAAGAAGATTGAATGTCATAAGTATAAGGTTAATACAAGCACAAGTTAGAATTATATAACTTTCATATAGGCATAGGATTATACAGGAAATAATAACAATTATAAAATTCATTACTGGTCCACCCAGTGAAATTGCAATTTCTCTTTTTGTGCTAATACCAAAATTATCATCTCGGATAATATTCATTCCAACAATTTCAAATTTAATTCTCTTGGGTTTATTACCCACTAAAATCATCATTAAAAGATGACCCATCTCATGAAATAATGATGATGCAATAGTTATTAACAAATTTGCAGGTGCTTTTAGTGAAATTACAAATGTGATAAACGCAACAAAAAGAAATGTGATTTCAACCTTTATTCCACACACTCTAAAAACCATAACACATTATACCAATGTCAAAAAACAGGAGAAAAGTTTAACTCTTCCCCTGTTATGCTTTCTGTTATTTCATCTGTTGTTTTCTCTTCTTGAATGGTAGGTGAAAATGTTTGTTTCACAACATCCTTAAAAGTCCCTAACATTCTTGAAACTGCAAAATCTTGTTCACAAACCTGCGAATATATAGTTTTTATATTCTGCGAAAGTTTTGTTTCTGTGCTACATATAGCGAATAATATTCCCGTGATAATAAGAGATGTTACCATTTGTACGATTGTAACTTTAACAATATGATTATTTGTCTTTTCTTTCTTTTTCTTATTTCTTTTATTGTTGCTAAAATTATTGTCCATAATATCACCACTGAATAATATGATGACACTATGGACAATATGTTATCTTTTAAAAAATCTAATTATTTTGGACAGTTCATTTGAATTGACAGTATGTCTTCCACTCGAATTCATGATAAAGTTAAGCAAATGTTTTTCTTTATTAAAGACTTCAACACCCATATTTGTATCATCATAAATTTTAAGTTCAGAACGCTCATCAACAAAATAAACTATGGGATAAATATCTGCTGTAATGTCAAAATCCTTGAACATTTCAAGCATTCTTTTACCTTGACGATACGCTTGTTTGACTGGATTGTTGACTTCTTTTTCATAGACCTTGTCATTCTTACCATGCTTGACTTGTTTCCATGTTGACTTTGATGTTTTACCACTTATTATTCCACGATAATTTTTGGTTTCAATAATAAATACACCATTTTTGCCCACGACAACAAAATCAAGTTCCATTGTGATACCACGATTAAGAATTACAGGATTTGTAAGAATTGTGTATTCTCTTGGGAGTTTTTGCAAAATTCTAAGTGTAGTTTCTTCACCACGGACGCCTGATTGTAAAATTTCGTATTTCTTGCGAAAAACGAAAAATGCAATTATAAAAATCAATGCCAACACAAGTAAAATAATTGGTATTGCAATATGAACTGTTGTTTTGGCAAAATTAATTCCAACACCTGTTGCAGAACAACCCAATGCGAGTAAAAAGGAAAAAACCACTTTCAGAAATGCTTTATTTTTATTTCTTTTTAATTGCGACTTGATTTTAACAACCTTTGGCATAACTTAGAATACCTTTTTCATAACTGCTCCGTCTTTTGCAGATGAAACAAGAGTTGAATAACGAGCAAGCCAACCTGACTTAACATTTGGTTCAGGTTTAACATATGACTTTCTTCTTTCGTTGAGTTCTTCGTCAGAAACCTGAACATTGATTTTACTTTCAGGGATGTTGATTTCGATAATATCACCTTCGTAAATAAGACCGATTTCACCGCCTGCAGCAGCTTCAGGAGAAACGTGACCGATAGAAGCACCACGAGATGCACCGC
This sequence comes from uncultured Clostridia bacterium, assembly GCA_937877675.1. Taxonomy (GTDB): domain Bacteria; phylum Bacillota; class Clostridia; order Oscillospirales; family Acutalibacteraceae; genus Fimenecus. Next base: position 8,308 of record CALEIS010000144.1, read on the forward strand.
TAAAACGACCGTCAGTAATAAGTGCAACTGTTTTATCAAGCTTCATACCTGCAAGTGCAGATGTTGGATTGAGCATTTCTCTCATACCAGGACCACCAACAGGACCTTCATAACGAATAACAACAACATCACCATGAGTGATTTTGCCATTGTAAATTGCATCAATAGCACTGTCTTCTGAATCGAACACTCTTGCAGGACCTGAGTGACAAAGCATTTCAGGTGCAACTGCACTACGTTTAACTACACAACCATCTTTTGCAATATTACCCCAAAGAATTGCGATACCACCTGTTTCGCTATATGGATTGTCAATAGGACGGATTGCATCTGTGTTTTTAATATATGCACCTTCGATATTTTCACCAACTGTTTTACCTGTTGCAGTAATGAGTGACAAATCAAGAAGGTCTTTCTTTGCAAGTTCAGCCTGAACAGCAGGAATACCACCTGCATTGTTAAGGTCGTGCATATGTGTTCCACCTGCAGGAGCAAGGTGGCAAAGGTTAGGCACTTTTGCACTGATTTCATTAAACATATGAAGGTCAACAGGAACTCCTGCTTCATTTGCGATTGCAAGAAGATGGAGAACACTGTTTGATGAACAACCAAGAGCCATATCACAAGCAAGAGCATTACGGATTGACTTTTCGTTGATAATATCACGAGCCTTGATGTCCTTTTCTACAAGGTTCATAATCGCCATACCTGCGTGTTTTGCAAGTTGGATACGACCACTATGTACTGCAGGGATTGTACCATTACCTGGAAGAGCAATACCAACTGCCTCAGCAAGACAGTTCATTGAGTTTGCTGTGTACATACCTGAACATGAGCCACAACCTGGGCAAACATTTTCTTCAAATTCGAGAAGTTTGCAATCGTCGATAATACCTGCTTTTTTAGCACCAACAGCCTCAAACATTTTTGAAAGAGATGTTTCAACACCATCGATAAGACCTGACATCATTGGTCCGCCTGAGCAAACAACTGCAGGGATGTTAAGACGAACTGCCGCCATAATCATACCTGGAACAATCTTGTCACAGTTAGGAACAAGCACAGCACCGTCAAAGCCGTGAGCCATAATCATTGTTTCAACGCTATCTGCAATAAGTTCACGGGAAGCAAGTGAATATTTCATACCAACATGTCCCATAGCGATACCATCGCAAACACCGATTGCAGGTACCATAACAGGAGTACCCCCTGCCATACGGACACCAGCTTTTACAGCTTCTGTAATTTTATCAAGATGGATGTGACCTGGAACGATTTCACTGTGTGCAGATACAACAGCAATCAAAGGTCTTTCAAGTTCTTCCTTTGTATAGCCCATTGCATAAAAAAGGCTTCTGTTAGGTGCTCTTTCAACACCCTTTACTACATTTTCACTTCTTAAATTCATAATGAGTCCTCCTAAATATAAGGGAAAGAATCCCTCCACCATCTTCGATGGTCCCCCTCCCTTTAACAAGGGAGGCTATATAAAATATATTTTATACTTATGCGACAGATTTTTCAAGGGGGAATATAAAAAAACAGAGTGGAACGACCACTCTGTTGAAAATCAACACGATTATTTCACATAATTTTTCACAAGTTCAAAGAAGAAACTAGCTATTGATGAATTTTTACAAATCCTCTCATCCAATATAAATTCATAACTTTTTAATTTATTGTTTTTCTGAACAAATACACATTCAGAACCATAATCGTATCTAATTGATTTTTTATTTATTATTTTTGTTAACAAATCCTCTTCATTCTTACAAATTACAAATGAATCTGCATTCCAATCAACAATATCTTTATTTTTTAGTCTTGTATTATTTGTTTTAATAATAAAACCTTTATTTAATACATATTCAAAAACATTTTTTATGTCATCTTCATTTACATTAAATTTATCATAAAAGAAAAGAGTAGTAAACAAATACTTTTTATTTTGCCATTCTTCATACATATTTTTGCCTATATAACAAGATTTATCTTTTGATAAAATAAAATTATTTTTAATAAAGTTTTTTATTAACTTAAACAATTTATATAATTCATCATTATCTTCATTTTCCAAATAGAATGTAGCACATTGAAGATAGTATAGAGAATACCAACAAGGTTGAAACATAATACAATTTTCTGCATTGTATCCAATATAAAATGTAGGTATACCTTTTTCTGTTGCTTTTATTTCACTTACTTGATTTTTATTCTTATCGAAAAACAAAGCATTATTCTTCGACAACGAATCTAAAATTGATATGAAATCGTTATCAGTAAGAAATGTATAAATCTTTTTTGCTATAGCAATCATCTCCCTACGTACAATTTAAGTGTATCATTTATAATTTGAAATGTCAACAAACGGAAACGGGACGCCGAGGTCGTCGTCCCCTACAATCTTTCAAACAACAAAAGATTTGTTTTACTTTTATATTTTTTATGGTATTATGTTGTTAATAGTTTATATTTCGTGCAAGGAGAGCTTGTTATGATTGAAAATAAGATTCATGTGGCTTACGGTTTTCACGTTAACTGTTATCACTCATATCGTGGGGATACTAATGACAATTTAGGTTTTGGGTCGGATATAAGAATTATCCGAAAAATTCTTGATACTCTTACAGAATTTAATGAGCAAGGTATTCCTGTAAAAGGTACTTGGGACACAGAAAATTTTTTCTCATTACAAAAAATCTTGCCCGAATATGCTCCTGACATCATTGAAAAGATGAAAGAAAGAGTAGAAAAATATGGTGATGAAAATATCATTATGGGTTACAACAATGGTGCTTTATCCGCTATGACAGAAGACGAATTCTGTGAAAGCATCAACCTTGCTATTACTAATCCTGATGGTAGCGGACTTAATGACATCTTCGGCACTTGTGAAAAAATTGTTCGTCCACAAGAAGTTATGTTTACACCATCACAAGTAAGTTTATACAACAAATTAGGCATTAAGGCTCTTTGCCTTTATTACAGTTGTGTGCCTTTTGACGCTTTCAGGACAATTATTCCAAGACTTTCTGACGAAGAAGCATTTAACCCACTCACCTACACCTATAACGGTGAAAGTATGACAATTATTCCTACATATTCAAACTCCGATGTTTGTGATGCAGGTTGTCTTCGTGCTTGGGTTAAAGATTTGCGTAAAAAGCAAGAAAGTGGTGAAATCAACAACGACCTTTTCTTGTTTATCAATATGGATGCAGATGCAATTTTCTGGGAAACAATTGACCTTGGTAAATTCACAGGCAAAGTTGCTAACACTGACGGTATTCATGGTCTTGTCGCAGAAATTGCAGATTTACCATATATTATTTTTGATTTTGAATCAGTTAAGAAAACTATCGATATTATGGGTGGAATTTTGTTTACACCTAAGATGAGTTTTAAAGCAAAGGATTCTTTAGGAAGAGTACATAATTTTCAAAAAGGAAAAGAGATGTTGTTAGATGGTGAAGCATCTTTATCTTTTATGAGACATAGGGCAAGCTTAACTAATCAAGATTTAGATAGATGTAATAACCAAAAGGATTTAATGATGGCTGTTATGAAAAAATATAATAGTTTATCGAGGTTGGACAAGATAAAAATAGGGATAAAAGTTTATTCATTAATTAAAACAAATGTAAAATATAATGATATTTTCCCTTTATTAAAAATTGATTTTGATAAATATGAAAAAAATACCTATACATTAAAAGGAAAGTCTATATATGATCATGGGTATTATTATGTTTTAGATAAGGAATATTTAAAGAAGATGAAGGGAATAATAAATTAAAATATATAGTTTTAGCAGGATTAATCTCCTGTTTTTTTATTAAGAAAAAATAGGGACAAAGTCGAGACGCATGAGTTTAGTTATAGTGATACAATACTTATAGATTAAGAAGGGAGGTTAAAAATATTGTTTACCCTAATATTTGGTTTCACATATATTTTTAAAATGATGTGAAAATACTTCACATTTAATTTTGCTTTTTGTGTGAAACTAGATTATAATAATACTAATATTAAATTTGATAATGTATTTTTATTTGGACAAGCGAAAAAATGTAGATGGAATTTTGACAACGAAACAGAAGATGTTACACCTGTTGTTCCTGTAGAACCTGACGTTCCTGTTACACCTGTTGTTCCTGCTTATGGCGATGTTGATGAAGACGACTGGTACTTTGACTATGTTGAAGAATTGTCCGGCAAAGGTATTGTTTCAGGTGATGGAACAGGAAACTTTGCACCAAACAACAATGTTACACGTGAACAGTTCCTTAAAATGCTTGTAGAGGCAGTAGATGCCGATGTTAAATTAAACACAACAAGCTTTAATGATGTTGATGCATCTTCATGGTATGCACCTTATGTTTCAGCAGGTGTTAACGCAGGACTTGTAAACGGATATGAGGACAACACCTTCCGCCCTGACAACACCATCACCCGCGCAGAGGTCGTAACGGTTGTAAA
>CALEIS010000145.1 GCA_937877675.1 uncultured Clostridia bacterium
AAATTATAATAAAACCAATTTAGTGCATCGTAGGGGTCGGCGTCCTCGACGACCCCTACAACAATCTCCCCTACAAATTCAAATTTATATCCGTTTTTTTGCATTGAATTACGAATTCCGAATTGAAATTACTGTTGACTTTAACACAGTAAAGTTATATAATTATTAGGTATATAAATTTATACTATTTTATCAATGAAGTATTGCTTCGCAATATGAAGTAATCTAATGATTATGAAGTATTTATCGTTGATAAATATGAAGTAAAGTAAATCCTTTAATATGCCGTAAGGCATACTTCATAGCAACGCTACTTCATATCCGTCAGGATACTTCATAAATTCGCAAGGATTTACTTCATCATTATGGTTTGGAGTGTGTTTTATGAGCATTACAAAATCAGTTTTCGGTATGACAAAGGATGGCAAACAGGTTGACTCTTTCCTTATTGAAAACAACAACAATATGAAAATTAACCTTATCACTTACGGTGCAACTTTACAGAGCATTCTCGTAAAAGATAAGGATGAAAACGAAATCGATTTGTTACTCGGTTTCGACGATATGGACGGTTTCGAAAATCGTCACGATTATCAGGGTATGATAGTAGGTCCTGTTGCTAACAGAATTTCTGCAGGTGGACTTACAATTGACGGAGTTAAAGTTCCTGTTACTACAACTCACGGTGATGTTACTCTCCACAGTAACGGAGAATTCTCAACTAATGTTTGGGATGCAATTATCGTTGACAGCGACTCTGTTGAATTCTCATATTTCAGTGCTGATGGTACAGAAGGCTTCCCTGGCAACAAAAAAGTAACTGTTAGATATACTCTCACAGATAAAAACGAGATTATTATGGACTACACAGCAGTTTCCGACAAAAAGACTGCTTTCAACCTTACTAACCACGCATATTTCAACCTTAAAGGCTATCAGAATGGTGACATTCTCGACCACACTCTTTACATAAATGCAGATGCATTCACTCCTATGGGTGAAGGTCTTGTGCCAACAGGTGAAATCCGTGATGTTACAGGCACTCCATTCGATTTCCGTGAGCCTAAGACTATCGGCAGAGATATTAAGATGGATTATGAACAGTTAGATGCAGGTAATGGCTACGACCACAACTTCTGCATTAACGGATATGATAAGAATCTCCGTCTTGCTGCTACTGTTACTGCTCCAAATGGTGTTAGACTTGATTGTCTTACAGATTTACCAGGTATGCAACTCTATGTTGGTAATTTCCTTGAAGGTAAAATCGGTAAGAATAACACTCCAATGGATTTCCGTTGTGGCTTCTGCCTTGAAACACAGTATTATCCAAATGCAACAAACACACCTTCTTTTTATAACTGCGTGTTTGATAAGGATGAAGTTGTTAATACAACAACTGTATATAAAATCACGGTGTGATTTTATACAATGAATTCGTAGAATTCAATTCATGGAGCGAAGCGAGAATTCATGGCAATAGCCAATTCATGCGTAGCAAATCATCATTTAAGAATGAATTGCAAACAAGTTTGCATGAATTGATTTCATCATGAATTGTACTGTGTACATGAATTGCACCTATCGGTGCATTACTGACACAAATACTATATTTGAGGTATCATACTATGGAAAACACTAAACGAATTTATTTATCAGCACTTGTTTATAACCGTACAGGTGTGCTTTTACGAGTTGCAGGACTTTTTGCTCGTCGTGGATACAACGTTGTATCCCTTACAGTTTCTGAAACTGAAAGTCCTGAATTCTCCCGTA
>CALEIS010000146.1 GCA_937877675.1 uncultured Clostridia bacterium
CATTAGTAAATCTTTACGAAACAATACTTGAAAGAAAAGAAAATAATCAGGAAGGTTCATACACTTGCTATCTTTTTGAAAAGGGTCTTGATAAGATTCTCAAAAAAGTCGGTGAAGAATGTAGCGAAACAATTATTGCTGCAAAAAATGGAAACAAGGAAGAAACTGTTGGCGAAATCAGTGACCTTATTTTCCACTTGTTTGTTATGATGGCAAATGAAGGAATTGCAGTTGAAGATGTTATGGCAGAACTCGACAAAAGAAGCAATAAGACAGGAAACTTAAAGACTTTCCATACAGTAGATAAGAACACCTGATAAGGAGAGATGGATATGAAAATTTTATGGACTATTCTTGGTGTTTTAGGTCTTTTCATTGTAATTACACTTATTCGTGCAGTTTTCTTTAAAGAGAAAAAGACAGAAAACAAAAAGCTTGAGCCTGAAATGATAAATATGGAAAAATATTGTCAGGATTTAAGTGATGCAATTAAAATTAAGACAATTTCTAACTATGACAGAGAACTTGTTGACTGGAATGAGTTTGATAGATTTCATGCTTTTCTTGAAGAAAGATTCCCATTAGTACATAAAACAATGACAAAAACAAAGGTTGCAGATGCAAGTCTTGTTTATAAATGGGAAGGTACAGACCCAAGTCTTGACGGTATTGCAATGCTTGCACATCAAGACGTCGTGCCAATTACAGCAGGTACAGAGCAGGATTGGGAACACGAGCCATTCAGCGGTTATAACGATGGTGAGTTTATCTGGGGCAGAGGTGCTATGGATATGAAAAATCACCTTATTGCTGTTATGGAATGTATGGAAGAGCTTATCAACGAAGGCTTCCGTCCAAAGAGAACGGTTTATATCTGTTTAGGTCATAATGAAGAAGTTGTTGCAGCACCTGACAATGGTGCAAAGCAGATTGCAGCATATCTTAAAGAACAGGGTGTTCACCTTGAAGCAGTCCTTGACGAAGGTGGTGCAATTCTTCCTGTTAAACTCGGAAAACTCCTCGACATTAACCTTACAGGTGTTGGTATTGCTGAAAAAGGTAGTGTTAACTATAAGGTAAGTGTAAATGCAAAGGGTGGTCACTCATCACAACCACCAAAGCATACTGCAGTTGGTAAACTTGCAGATGTTGTTAAGGACATTGAAAATCATCAGTTTAAGGCTACAATGCCTGACTATCTTAAACAACTTATTAAGAGAGTTGGTATGAATGCAGGTTATCCATTGAGAGTTGTGCTTGTAAATGCTCCTATTTTACAACCACTTATTCTTGCAATTTGTAAGAATATTCCTGCAGCAGCATCTCTTATCCGTACTTGTACAGCTGTTACAATGGCAGAAGGAAGCCCACAGTTCAATGTTCTTCCACAAAAGGCAAGTGTTACAGTTAATTTTCGCACAATGCCGGGTGTTTCAATTAAGGATGTTGAAAAGCATATCCGTGACAGTGTAAAGAATAAGGATATTGATGTTGAATTCCTTGTTGGTAAAGAATCTTCAAAAGTTTCACCAACAGATTCAAAAGCATTTCAGACAATTAAAGAATTAGCAGAAGCACAAGACAGTAAAAATCTCGTTACACCATTCCTTGTAATGGGTGGTACAGATGCTTATAACTATGAGCCTGTTTGTGAAAATATTTATCGTTTTGCACCATTCGTAGCAGACACAAAACTTCTTCTTTGCACTCATGGTACAAATGAGAGAATCCCAATCGCTTGTTGTGAAGATGCAATCGCATTCTTCAAACGCTATGTTAGAAAAATGACTCAGGACTGATTTGGAAATAATTGATATTTAGGACGGGAGAAACTCTCGTCCTATTTTCTTGACAAAATTAGGTTATTGTGATTTAATTGTTTTGTGGGATTTTATAATTTTTATATAAAATTTAAGGAAGGGAAATTATTATGAAAAAAGCAGTTTCTATTCTTTTAGCATTGGTAATGGCATTGTCAGTTTTTACTGTAATGACATTCGCAGAAACTTCTGATTTTACTTATGAAGTTATATCAGAAGAAGACAAAACATGTAAAATTACAGGGGCAAAAACAGGGATAGTTGATTTAGTTATTCCAGCAGAAATCGATGGTTACAAGGTTGTAGCCATTGGAAATAGAGCATTTGATAAAAATACAGAGGTTGCATCAATTCAGATTCCTAATACAGTAGAATCAATCGGTCAATCTGCTTTCGTAAAAACTGCATTTTATAAGAATGACGCTAATTGGGAAAATGGTGTGCTTTATATTGGCAAGTTTTTGATTGCTGCAAAAACTACTCTTGAGGGTGAGTATGTAGTTAAGTCAGGCACAACAGTTATTGCAGACAACGCTTTCAGAAATTGTAAAAAGCTTACAAAGGTTATAATGCTTAATGGTGTTGTTTCAATAGGACTTCTTGCTTTTAGAGATTGTACAGAGTTGACAGATGTTGTTCTTCCATCATCACTTAAAAATATTGGTGGATATGCATTTGCAGGATGTACAGCGCTGACAATGGTTAAACTTCCTGACGGCTTGGAAACTCTCGGCAAGTATTCATTTAATGGCTCAGGACTTACAGAAATTACAATTCCTGCAGGTGTAAAAACAGTTGGTGATTATGCTTTCTGTAATTGTGAGAATTTAGCGGAAATCAAAGTTGATGAAGAAAATGAGAATTATTCATCAGCATCAGGTGTTCTTTATAATAAAGATAAATCAACAGTACTTTATGTACCTTATAAGGTTGACTATTCAGATTTTGAACTTCCTAAAACAGTAACAACTATCGGCAAGGGTGCTTTTGAAGGTGCAACTTTTGAAGAGTTTGAAGTTCCAGAAAGCGTAACAGCTATTGATGAAGCTGCTTTTGCAAATTGTGAAAACCTTAAGAGAATTAAAGTTCCTTCAACTGTAACAGCAATTGCTGATAACTCATTCAGTGGAAGTGAAGATGTGGTGATTGATGCTGAAAAAGGCTCATTCGCATATGGATATGCAGAAGAAAATGATTTATTGAAAAAAGTTCTTCTTGGTGATGTAAATGGCGACGGAAAAGTAAGTTCAATTGATGCTCGTTGGACATTACAATATGTTGCAATGTTGAGAGAACTTAACGAAGAACAGTTTGCTTGTGCAGATGTCAATGGAGATGGAAAAATATCTTCAATTGATGCTCGTTGGATTCTTCAGGTAGTAGCAGGAACAAGAGTTCTTTAATTAAATAAAACATAAGGCCTCACGGATTATTTCTGTGAGGCTTTTATTTGTGTGAGGTGTTATTATTTAATGGTTGTTTTAGGGTGTTACATTCAGATTTGTGAAAATAGTTGACATTGATAAAATAATCATTTATACTTTTTATGAATAAATTAAAATGGAGAAAAATATGTTGATAAAGTTTTCTGCACCATGCCTCTTGGGCTTAGAGGGTTTGGTTGCTCAAGAATTGCGAGATATGGATGCCCAAAATGTTGTGGCTAATAATGGTAGAGTTGATTTCGAAGGGGATGAAAGCATCCTTGCTCGTGCTAATATCTGCTCACGATACAGTGAAAGAATTTTAATTCGTATGGGTGAATTTAAAGCTGTAACTTTTGAACAACTTTTTCAGGGTGTAAAAAAATTGCCATGGGAAGAGTGGATTGGTAAAACAGATGCTTTCCCAGTAAAAGGTTATTCTCTTAATTCTAAACTTTTCTCCGTAAGCGACTGTCAGGCAATCATCAAAAAAGCAGTCGTTGAAAGGCTTAAAGAAAAATACAGAATTTCGTGGTTTGAGGAAACAGGACCAATTCATCAGATTCAGTTTTCAATTATGAAGGATATTGTTACTGTTTTCATTGATACATCAGGTGTGGGACTTCACAAAAGAGGATATCGTCCTGTATCCAACTCTGCACCAATCAAAGAAACTCTTGCAGCGGCAATGGCGGACCTTGCTCGTCTTCGTCATTATCATACACTTTATGATGTGTGCTGTGGCTCGGGTACAATTCTTATTGAAGGTGCTATGAAAGCTCTTAATATTGCACCCGGACTTAAACGCTCGTTCATTTCTGAAAGATTTGAGAATATCGATGCAAAATTCTGGCAACAAGAAAGAATGAGAGCCGCTGATTTGGTTATTCAGGATGCTGAATTTATGGCATATGGTTCTGACATTGATTTCCATGCACTTGAAATTGCAAGAGAAAATGCAAGACGTGCAGGAGTTGGAATGAAAATCGACCTTTCCAAGAGAGACTTGAAAGATTTTGTACGTAAGAGTGAAAAAGGTACTGTCATTTGCAACCCACCTTACGGTGAGCGAATGTTGGATATAAAGGCTGCTGAAGATATTTACAAGACAATGGGTAAAATTTTTACTCCAGACCGTGGTTGGGCATACTATATTATCAGTCCTGACGAGGAGTTTGAAAAAGTTTTTGGCAGAAAAGCAGATAAAAGACGTAAACTTTATAATGGCATGATTAAATGTCAATTATATATGTATTACAAGTAATTAGGAGAAAAAATATGAAGCACATTTTTGTTGTTAACCCTGTTTCAGGTAAGGGAAAAAATGCGAAAGACTACATTCCTACAATTGAAAAGTACATTAGAGAAAAAAATCTTGATGCAGACATTTATGTAACAAGCGCTAGTCGTGATGGTATGCGTTATGTTGAAGAGGTTGCAAAGAAAGGTGAGCCAGTAAGATTTTATTCTTGTGGTGGTGACGGCACTCTCTATGAAATCGTAAATGGTTGTTACAAATACCCTAATTGCGAGGTTGCTAATATTCCATTAGGTTCAGGAAATGACTTTTCTCGTCTTTTCGGCAGAAACACAAACATTGATGACCATGTAAATGGTGTGCCAGTAAAGCTTGACCTTATTGAAACAGATGGACAAATCGCTATCAACGAATGTGCTATGGGTATTGACTCTGAAGTTTGTGCAAGACAGGCTAAATATAAGCAATTACCTTTGGTAAATGGTGAGATTGCTTATACTCTTTCTGCTCTTCGTTGTGTTGTATTCAGTAAGATTAATAATAAATTTAGAATTACAATCGACCACGATAAGGTTTATGAAGATGATTTCCTTTTCTGCTATATCGGAAATTCTCGTTGGTATGGTGGTGGATATATGGCTGCTCCTGGCGCTATGCCAAATGACGGTCTTATAGACTGTGTAATGGTAAGATATACACCTGAAATTGCTAAAAAAGGTCCTCTTGGTTTGCTTCCACTTTTAAGCAAATACAAAAATGGTGAACACCTTAATTGGGATTTCACAAAGCTTGTTCATTGTAAGCATGTTAAGATTGAAAGCCAGAATCCTGCAGCAGTTAATGTTGACGGTGAGTGTGCTTATGTTACAGAGCGTGAATTCCAACTTTTAGAGAATGCAATTACATTTATTGTGCCTCGTGGTTCAAAATTTCTTGAATTAATATAATCTGGTAGGGTGGGGGCTTTTGCTCCCACCATAGTTGTTTATAAAGGATAATATTTATGTATAATTTTTTTGTCAACGAAAATCAAAAATTGAATGATAAATATGTGATAACTGGAACGGACTTCAACCACATTAAAAATGTTTTGCGAATGAATGTTGGTGATACATTTCTTGTGAGCGATAATGGTGTCAGCAATTTATGTGAAATTGAAGGTTTTGAAAACGAGTCCGTAATAGTAAAAATCATAGAAGAAAATTATAACGATACAAGACTTCCAATCAGCATTTATCTTTTCCAAGGGCTTCCTAAAGGGGATAAAATGGAATTGATTATCCAAAAAACTGTTGAATTGGGCGTTGAGGGTATCATTCCGGTTGAAATGAATCGTTGTGTTGTGAAACTTGATGACAAGAAAAAGAAATCAAAGGTTTCTCGTTGGCAGGGTATTTCCGAAAGTGCTGCAAAACAAAGTAAATGCAACCGTATTCCTGAAATTTCAGATGTGCTTACATATAAACAAGCATTGGCAAAAGCAAAAGACCTTGATTTACTATTGGTACCTTATGAAAGTAAAAATGGTATGGCAGATACAAAAGAGGCACTCTCGCAAATCAAATCAGGAATGTCTGTTGGTATTTTAATCGGTCCTGAAGGCGGATTTGATGAAAAAGAAATAGAACAAGCATTTGAAATTGGTGGAAAAGTGATTTCTCTCGGCAAAAGAATTCTTCGTACAGAAACTGCTGCAATTACATCAGTTTCTATGTGTATGCTCCATGCTGAAATGTATTTAGGTGACGATAAATGAAACAATTACCTGTTGAATTTGAAAACAGAATGAAAATATTGTTGGGTGACGAGTTTGAGGACTTTAAAAAGTCCTATGATGAGTCGCCTGTTCGTGCATTTCGTGTGAATACGGATAAGATTTCTGTAGAAGATTTTGAAAGAATCAATCCATTCCCAATAAGCAAAATTCCATATGTTGAAAACGGATTTTATTTTGAATACGATGGAATTGGTAACCATCCATATCACCACGCAGGTATGATTTATATTCAGGAACCTGCTGCTATGGTGCCTGTTGAGAGTATTGACATTCAACCACAGTGGAAAGTTCTTGATTTATGTGCTGCGCCAGGTGGCAAAAGTAGCCAAATCAAAAATAAACTTGGTGAAAATGGTGTCCTTGTATCCAATGAGATTGTTCCCTCAAGATGTAAAATTTTAACTGGCAATATGGAACGAATGGGCTTTAAGAATACAGTAACAACATGTATGCATCCACAGAAATTGTCAAAAATTTTCCCTGCAACATTTGATATGATTATGGTTGATGCACCGTGTTCAGGTGAGGGTATGTTCCGTAAGGAAGAAATTGCAATTGACGAGTGGTCACCTGAAAATGTGAAAATGTGTGCCCAGCGACAAGAAGAAATTCTTGATTGTGCAGTTAAAATGCTTAAATCAGGTGGATATATAGTATATTCAACTTGTACATTCTCTCTTGAAGAAAACGAGATGACTGTTGATGCTTTTTTACAGCGTCATCCGGAATTTGAAATTGTTCCGACAACAGAAAGAGTAAAAGAAAACACATCTGACGGAGTGAATTTCGACGGTTGCAGGTGTGAGAATATCCATTATGCACGACGTTGCTATTCTCATAAGACAAAGGGTGAAGGACAGTTTGTAGCTGTACTTCATAATACCCTTGAAAATTACACAGGAAAATCATTTGCTTCAACAAACAAGAATAAAATTGATAAAACAGTTACAGATTTCCTTGGTGATACACTTGTGGATTACGATAAGAATAATGTAATTATGTATAACGGAAATCCTGTTTATTTCACACCGGAATTTCCAATCGGAAATGGCACAGCATTTTCTTGTGGTGTGACAATAGGTGAAATCCGTAAGAATTATATTCAACCACATCATCAGTTTTTTATGGCTATGGGTAACGCTTTTAAGAGGAAAATCAATCTCACAGCCGACAGTGAAGAAATCAAAAAGTATCTTCATGGTGAAGAGTTCGAAACTGATTGTCAAAATGGTTGGGCAGTGGTGATGGTTGATGGTTGTACAGTTGGTGGAGTAAAGGTCTCAAACGGCAGAGCAAAGAACCATTACCCCAAGGGACTAAGAAGATTATAAATTGGAGTTTGTCGGGGTGATTTTGTGATTATTCACCTTGACAAACACTCAAAACATTTGTATAATAACCCTTGCAAATTTAATATGCTGCTATGGCTCAGGTGGCAGAGCACGTCCTTGGTAAGGACGAGGTCACCAGTTCGAATCTGGTTAGCAGCTCCAACACAAAAACCGTTGAAAACCTTGTAAATAAAGGCTTTTAGCGGTTTTTTGTGTTTATATATTAAGTGGCTACAAAAATCCTTTTTAGTGTAAAATTGTTTAAAACAGTATCAAACTTTTTGAATAACTAACACTTTTACTAACAATTTTTAAAAGAAAAAGCTCACTTTTACAGTGAGCTTAATTTTTAAACAGATAATTTTTTCATTTCTTCTTGTAAATCTTTGATTTCAAAATGTTCATAATAGTTTACAGTAGTAGAATAATCTTCGTGTCCCATAATTTCCTGCAGGACTTCTGCCTTCATACCTGATTTGGAAGCGAGTGAAGCGAATGTGTGTCTTGTACTATATGGTGTTAATCTTGGTGGATGTTCTTTCGAAAACTTTTCTTCACCTTCAGGCAGTTCTAATATTCCTAATTCCAATAGTAACGGATAAAAGTTTCTTGAACGAAAATTTTTCAAATCATATTTCTTTCCTTTTGAATTTGAAATCAGCGGAGAATTTAGTTCAACAACTTTTTTGTTGTGAACTTCTTTATACCATTGTTCTATGTATGGTTTGATAAAGGGATGTATAGGAACTTTTCTATTCATTCCAGCTTCTGTTTTGCTACCACCAACAATATATCCTTCTTCAAGATTTACATTATCAGTAGTTACGGCAAAAAGTTCATTAGGTCTGAAGCCTGTATAAATAAAAGTTAAAATAATTCTTGCCGTTTCGTTTGAATCATTATTCTTTAAGAGATTTATTTCTTCATCGGTGAAAATAGATTTTTCTTTTTGTTGAGCTTTAGGTAAAACAAGAAACTGAGCGTAGTTTTTATTTAGTAAGTCATACTCCATGGCTTTTTTACAAAGTTGGCTGCATAATTGTTTTACCTTATCGCATTGGTCCCTTGAATACTGTTGTGCACAGATATCAATACATTCCTGAAAATGTACCGTGCGAAGTTCACGAACTTTTATATTTGCAACCGATTGCAAATATTTCCATGCAGTTTTATATCCTTGCTCACCAGAACGTGACAACTCTCTAAAATGAATATTGGACCATTCCTCGTAAAGTCTTTTAAGCGTATAGGAGTTTTTATCACTTATTCCATTCACTTGAGCTTCGGTTATAGCTCTTTTTGCTTCTGTTTCAGTGGCAAATGTACCGATATATACTCTTTTCTTATTAACTGTTAAAACTGCTACCCACGGTCGAGTTTTACGGCCTTTTTGTTTGTACACACTTCCATCTCCGTGTGCCCTCTTTTTTGAACGTGGTTCTGCAATTTGTTTTCTGCCACACCATTGACAGAATAGAGCATCAGCGGGAATTTCTTTTTTACATTTCTTGCAAAGCATTATATCACTCCTTTTTGGGCATAAAAATGCCCGAGACTTGATTTTTTAGTCCGGGTGTGATACAATATAACCGCTTTGGAGAGCCGGTTTAGTGTATCACACTCAGACCGTATATGAACCGTTCATCTGTTGGTAGCAGATGGGCGGTTTTTTATTTTAATTCAAATATTTAATTTCTCTGCGTAGGTTCTAATTTTGGAAAAACAGAACTAATTTCTTCAAGTTGTTTTAACAACCATTTCTTTTGTTCTTCAGATGGATTGTTTTTAAGTTGTGAATCAATAAAATCAAAATATGTTCTTACACATGCAATTGCAATCAAGTTTTGCTCAAAATTTGGTTTTTTCTTTTCATAAAACACTTCTAATGTTTCCAAACATGAATCAATCGTGTTAGTTACTTCTTCTTTTTCATTGTCTGGTAATTCATCAAAATCAATTTTATAAATTTCAATAGTTATTGAGATAGCATGTAAAATGGTTTCATAATCCTTATCTGTGAATTCTTTGGTGTGAGAATTTTCTAAACTTTTGTCTTTGGTGGCTGGTTTGCTATCTTCCTTTTGATTACTTTTACTATATATATTCCCATAAAAATCTTCGATTTGTAAATTATGTGAATCGAAAGCCCACACAAATAAACTTTCATCCTCTCGTAAAATTTTTATACTTGTCTTATATATGTTTTGTCCCCATTTTTTTGCTATCCAATAGCAGATTAACCAACATAAAGTTGTTATAGGAAATGGTACTGTAAGAATTAGCAAATCAAATAAGCAAAATGCAAGAGTAAACCATCTTATTTTAATCATTAGATTTTTTAAAAAGTATATTGCAATGGGAAATATCAATTCTAAGAGTAGTAGTAATAGCAAATAATAGTTTTGATAACCAATTGAAAGTAAAATTGTTATAATGAATGATGGAATTATACCTAAATACAAACCCCATGCAGAAAAAACTGGCTTTTCGGTTCGTGATATTTCTCTGCACGCAAGATTTGAAAGGTGAATGCGTGCTTTATTATTATAAACCGCATTAAATAAATCTTCGTATGTATTGTAAGGTGTGTCTTCTAAAATCTTTTTGGTATCAGAGAACATTGCTAAACATTCCTTTATTTTAAAATTTTGCTCTTAATTCGACTACCTTTCCGAGAACACGGACGGGTAGCTTTTCTATTTGTTCATTTGTGTAAGTCATAACATCATAAGCGGGGTTACTGGGGATAAGGTTTATACCGCCATTGAATTTCTGCACCTTTTTGATTGTAGCTTCATCACCGTTTACAAGAATAATAGCGATTTCACCATTTTCAACATCAGGTTGCTTGCGAACTATAACAACATCACCTTCACTGATTTTAGGTTCCATACTGTCACCTTTAATCTGTAATGCAAAGAATTCGCCCTGCCGTGCCATATCTTCACTGATTTCCTCGTAATCGATTATGTATTCAACTGCATCCATTGGGATACCTGCACGAACTAAGCCGAGAACAGGAATTTTTACAGTTGATTTTTTATGAAAATCATTTTGTTGAAAATCGTAACCCGCAATTGCTCCGGGAGTAATTTTTAAAATTTGAGATAATAAAGCAATTTTATCTCTACCCATATTGGCGATATTGCCTGATTCCCATCGAGAAACAGTTGCTTCACTGACTCCAACATAGTCTGCAACTTGCTTCATTGTTAAATCTAATTCTTTTCTTCTGTTTCGAAGCAACTCATTTGTATTCACATTTTATCACCTCTAATTATAAATTTCATTTGTATTATAACTGTATATTTGCGAAAATGCAAGTTTTTTATGAAAAAAAGTTAAAAAACTTGCGAAAAGGTATTGACAAGCATATTTTCTTTTGCTATTATTAACTTACGGAAACGCAAGAAAGAGGTGAAAACAATGGCAACAGGAAAATTTATACCTGAATTGTTAAAATCAGAAATGGTGAAAAACAGAATCAATGCAGAATCTATGTCTGACAAATTAGGCATCAATTTAACTACATTTTATCGTAAACTCAACGGTGAAAGCGAATTTAACCGTCAAGAGATGGGTATTATGAAAAGTGTGCTATGCCTTTCTAATGATGATATGGATTCTATTTTTTTTGCTTCATAACTTACGGAAACGCAAGAATAACCCCGGAGGTGAGTAGATGAGAAAAAAGAAAAGACTGCCTAAATATATAAGCAGTCTTATAGAACGACGTCGCATGTACAGATGCATAAAACGTATTAAGAAAAACCATCACAATCCCCAAAGAACTATAAAGTATATTCCAGACATGCCTGATAGTGAAATTTATGAAAGAGTTTTTAATCTTGAATATTCTCGTAATTAATCAATGATTTAAGTTTGTTTAAAGCACTTAAGCCAAGTTTTTGCATTGATAATGTTTCGCGTATTTCTTTTGAATTGTTATTTTCAACAGGCATTTCAAGCAAAGCTTCTAATGCGGTGATAGCAATTAAAATGTGTTTTCCTTTCATTGGTTGCTGCATTGAAAAAAGTTTAATTGCTTCTTTTGCCCAATTGATGCTTTCTGAAACTTTAATTTTATCTTTCTTTGAAGAATATTTTAATGAAACTTGCAATTCTTCAAGATGAAATTTCAAAGCTGATGTTATTGCCAAGACATCATTTTCGGTAAAAGTAATATTTTCCATATAATCACAACCTTTCAATGTGATTATATCTCATAACAAAAATAAAATCAATAAAATATCTCGCAGGGCTTTTCCGCCGTATAGGCTGAAAACAAAAACATTTTCTTCATTTTAATACCGCAAAAATTAGGGCAAATTTGTGTGATTCTGTCACCGACTCTCCAGAGTTGCTTATCTGCTTTATGACCTGAGCAATCATAAAGTGAAAATCTCCTTAAATCATATAACATTTTATAGCATCAGTCTGTGCGGTGGAAAAGCTCTGTGAAGAAAAAGAAAAGGAAGGTGAATTTATGCCCGGTCCAATAATGACACCTCAAGAGGTGTGTGAAGAACTGCGAGAACTGGGAGTATCAACATCAGCTGATAAGATAAGAGCCGGTATTGAGCAAGGTGCTTATGATTTCGGTGTAGTTATTCATCTGACGTCACCCTGTTTTGAAATTTACAGAAAAAAGTTTGAACAATGGGTAGAAGAAAATATCAAACAGTAAGGAGTGACTAAATGCGAAAATTTGTAAATTATCAAGGTGAAACGGTTGAAATAACCAAAACCCGAACTAAACCACACAAATGGGTAATTCGGTTTAAATCACCGAAAGGTGATGTTACGTGTATTGAAAAGGTTGACTCTGAAGATGAAATCGGTGGAGTACTGAATAAGCACGGTGATGGTCTATGGATAGAACAAGCAACATAATACCTCATTCAAAGAAATATGCTGGGTGTATGGCAAAGATACAAACCTTAAGAAACGGAAGAATTACGTTAACTGTTCACGATAAGGAAATGAAGATGATGCTGCACAGAGAATGTGATTCTAAAGAAGAGGCTAAACGTCTTTTGCAACTCAGTGGTCAGCAGTTCCAAAAGGTGCAGGAAACAATAATTTATGTAGTAAGGGAGTGAGGAAATGACAACAGGGGGATTTATCTTAATAATGCTTATAGCTTCAATTTTTGGTGGTCTTCTAATATACGGATATACCAAGGAAGAAGAGATTGCAGCATGGGAACAACGAACTAAAATAAAACTGTTTCGCTACATATACAACAGAATAGTTGCTTATGAGAATTGGCGAGATATGAAAAAAGCAGGTGTTAAACCTCAGGATGTAACAAGTGCCTTGTTTGAATATGCTTATGCAAATCATAGAATGAGAATCGTAATTAAAGGTGACGAAATTGCTTCCACCTGCAAAGTACGATGGTCATTTGAAAAGAACATCTTGTTTTAGTCACAAAAAAA
>CALEIS010000147.1 GCA_937877675.1 uncultured Clostridia bacterium
ATAGATAATTGCCTTAAACGACAGAACTCGGCTTACAGATTTACTCATTTTTATATAACAGGGTACAATAAAGTGCCCTGTTTTATTTTTTAACATATATAAAATAAGAACAGTATAATGTATTGAGGTGATTTTTTATGATTGATGCATTTGTATGGTCCATATTTTTGGCACTAATACTTTTAGGTACTGTTGCAATTTGCTATATAATTATGTTAAAATTATTGTTACCTAATTGTAATGAAGATTATTATGTGTTGCTACCGTGTAACTTCAATACAACTAATATTCGTAAAAAAGCATATGGTTTGCGTATAAAGCTAAATTTGTTGGGTGAAGAAACACATGGTAAAATACTTATAATTGATGATGGATTGAGTATTGATGAAAAAGATTCACTAATGGAAATTTGCACGGATTACAATGGGATATATTATGTTGAAAAAGATAAGATGAAAGGATTCTTTGATGGAAGAATTTGAAACAAAATTCAAGTTGAAAGGCACAGTAACAGATATTACATATCGTAATGACACAAACGGATATACAGTTTTTATCGTTGATACAGGTGAAGAAGAAATCACCGCTGTTGGTACTGTTGCGGACATAAATATTGGTGACAGAGTTGAACTTGTGGGTGACTATGTTTACCATTCTGTTTACGGAAGACAGTTTAAAACTGAATTCTGTACTGCACTTATGCCTGAAACCGTGGAAGACCTTTATCATTATCTTGCCAGTGGAGTAATTAAAGGTATTCGAGAATCAACAGCATTAAAAATAATAGATAGATTTGGTGAAAAAAGTTTTGATATTCTTGAAAATGAGCCTGAAAGACTCGCTGAAATAAAGGGTATTTCCCTTGAAAAAGCAAGGAAAATTGGCAGGGAATATAAACATCAATGCTCAACAAGAGCCTTGATTATGAGTCTTTCAAAATATGGCCTTAATACGAGTGAGTGTCTTTCTGCTTTTGATAAATTAGGCAATAGTGCTGTTGAGATTATTGAACAGAATCCATATATTCTTTGTGAAGGTGAGTCGAAGATTTCCTTTGAACGAGCCGAACAAATTGCTGAAATGTTACCACAAAAACCGGATTCAAGACACAGAATTGAAGCTGGTGTGCTATATGTCATAAGACATAATTATAATAATGGACACACCTGCCTTCCACTTGAAAAAATATATACACCATCATCTGATTTGTTAAGTGAAGGAAGAGAATCCATCGAAATAGCCGTGGATAATCTTATACAACAAAGACGTGTAGTGGTTGAAAAAATTGGAAATAAGGATTTTATCTTCTTACCAGAAGCATATAATGCGGAAAAAAATATTGCGAGAAGATTAAGTGTTTTACTTAAATACCCTCCTGAAAATCCCATTGATGTTGTATCTCATCTAGATAAAATCGAAAAAAGGTGTAATATTCAATATGCAGAATTACAGAAACAAGCAATAATTACTGCTGTTAATAAGGGTGTATTGATACTTACAGGTGGACCTGGTACAGGTAAAACAACTACACTCAATGGTATTATCAATATGTTTGAGAAAGATTTTCTCAAAATAGCTCTTTGTGCACCTACTGGTCGTGCTGCACAGAGAATGACAGAAGCAACGGGAAGAAACGCTACCACAATACATAGGTTGCTTGAAGTTGAATGGGGAGAAAATCATAAACCCGAATTCAGACGCAATCTTCGTAATCCCCTTGATTATCAGGCTATCATTGTTGATGAAATGTCCATGGTTGATATCTTCCTTTTCTCAAGCCTTTTAGATGCTTTACCATTCGGATGCAGACTTATTATGGTAGGTGATAGTGACCAGTTACCATCAGTAAGCCCTGGTAATGTTTTAAAGGATTTAATTGATAGTGGACTTTTGCCAGTTGTACAATTAAAGGAAATTTTTCGTCAATCATTACAGAGCAATATTGTCCGTAATGCTCATGCTATTGTAAATGGTGAGCATGTTGAGACAGATTATAAAGAAGGGGATTTTTACCTTTTACAACGTGGTTTTCCCCTTGATGCAGTAAGAACAATAAAAGATTTGTGCATAAAGAGATTGCCAGATGCTTATGGTCTTGACCCTACTACACAAATTCAAGTGCTCTGTCCATCAAAAAAAGGTGAAACTGGCACATTTAATTTAAATCAAATATTACAAGAATGTATAAATCCACCTTCTGAGGATAAGCGTGAGCATAATACGGGTTACCGTGTTTTTCGTGAAGGTGATAAGGTTATGCAGACCAAGAATAATTACAATATTCATTGGGAGTCCGACAACGAGGAGGGTGACGGCATATTCAATGGTGATATAGGCTTTATAGAAACCATTGATATGCGACACGATGCAATAGTCATTGACTTTGCAGGTAAAAGAGCAACATACTCTAAAGACCAATTACATGAAATTGAACTTGCATATGCTGTTACTGTACACAAAAGTCAGGGTAGTGAGTTTGATGCGGTTATTATGCCTGTAATTTCAGTTAATAGCAGACTTTGTTATAGAAATCTTCTATATACTGCGGTAACAAGAGCCAAAAAGTTGCTTATTCTTGTGGGTACAACGGGATGTCTTAACAGTATGATTGAAAATAACAAAACACAGTTGAGATATTCTTCATTAAAACATTTTATGCTTGACAATTGACTTTGTGGGAGTATAATGTAATTAGCCAAGTAAATAGTATGGGTGCTGACGGTAAGTCGGCTGAGATTGAGGTTATTCCACTTCTGACCATTGAACCTGATACGGATAATGCCGGCGTAGGAAAGTTTTCATTCAGCCTTGCGGTATTCCTTGGCTGAATTTTTTTATTTGGAGGTAAAAGAGAATGAAAAAGAAAAATCTATATTGGCTTGTTGAAAGTGCAGTAATGATTGCCCTTGCAGCGGTTTTAGAACTTGTTGCAAAAATGATTATCCCTGAAATGCCTTTTGGGGGACAAATTACTATTGTGAGTATGCTCCCAGTGGTGCTTGTAGGCTGGAAGTATGGTTTGGGTAAAGGGTTAGTTACTGGTGTTGTTTACTCTTTAGTGCAAATGGCACTTGGGGTAAAAACCATAAGTGCCCTTATTATGCCTGCTTCAGAAGAATATCTTGGTGACATAGGCAAAGTTGTTCTTATGTTTGTGCTTGATTATCTTGTGGCATATTCTGTTCTTGGGTTGGGTGCTATTTTCAAAAAGAAGATTAAAAATGACAGTGTTTCACTTTCACTTGGTGCATTTACTACATTATCATTAAGATACTTATCACACATTCTTTCAGGCTACATTCTTTACGGTGCTTGGGCAGAATGGTTCTTCACACAGGAAGGCTTTTACTCATGGGGTAGTACAATAATGAATACATTTAGTGGTAATGCACTTTCACTTGTGTATTCAATTATTTACAATGGTTTCTATATGATTCCTGAAATAGTAATTACTACAATAGTGGCTGTTATCATTGGAAAAATTCCACAGATTACAAAAACAAGAACATAAAAATCAAAACTCCCTAAGCTATTGCTTGGGGAGTTTATTTTTATTATTCAAAATCTCTGTCAAAACTTCTGTACTGAATTGCTTCTGTGATATGATGCGTTTCAATTATTTCTGAATTCTCAAGGTCGGCAATAGTCCTTGCTATTCTCAAAACTTTATCATAAGCACGAGCAGAAAGTGAAAGTCTTTCAAATGCTGTTTTCAAAATCATTAAAGCGCTTTCAGTCATTCTGCAGTATTTTCTTGTACTTGCTGCATCCATCTTTGCATTACAAGTTATTGATGTGCCTTCAAATCGTTTGTGTTGAATTGTTCTGGCAGCTTCAACTCGTTTTTTGATTTCAGCAGAAGATTCAGCTTTGTTTTCACCTGAAAGATTTTCAAAATCAACAGGTGGAACATTTATGTGTATGTCAAGTCTGTCGATAAGTGGACCACTCACTCTGTTTAAATAACGTTGTGCAACACCATTTGAACAAGTACAAGGTCTGGTAGGATGACCATGATATCCACATGGGCAGGGATTCATAGCACAAATCATCATAACTGAGCAAGGGTATTGGAATTTTGCCATAGCACGTGAAATGCTGATTACACCATCTTCAATAGGTTGACGTAATACTTCAAGCGTATTTCTTGTGAATTCAGGTAATTCGTCAAGGAACAATACACCATTGTGAGCTAACGATACTTCGCCAGGACGAGGTATAGCACCGCCACCTGAAAGACCTGCAGGGGAAACTGTGTGGTGAGGTGAACGGAATGGTCTTGAACGAATCAGTGAAATTCCACTCGGCAAAGCACCTGCAATTGAATAGATGTTTGTAGTTTCGATTGACTCCTCAAAGGTCATATCAGGGAGAATTGATGGCATTCTCTTTGCCAACATACTTTTACCTGAACCGGGTGGTCCTATCATTAAAACATTATGTCCACCAGCTGCAGCGATTTCCAAAGCTCTTTTGACTTCTTCCTGACCTCTTACGTCGGCAAAATCAGGAATGTTGATTGGATTGTAATATTCAGTATAGCTTTCACTTGTAACAGGTGAAAGAGATTCTATCCCAGTCAGGTGTTTTAATAACTGGAATACATTTTTTACTGGATACACATCAATTCCTTTAACAACAGCACCTTCGTTAATATTTTCAGCAGGAATAAAGATTTGCTTAATGCCATTTTTCTTTGCACAAAGCACCATAGGAAGCACACCATTTACCTTTCGGAGTTCACCATCAAGGGAAAGCTCACCAATAAAGGCCATCTCATCAGTAACTCCTTTTAATTGCTCGTTTGCAGAAAGCAAGGCTATGAGAATTGGTAGGTCGTACAATGGACCTTCTTTCTTAATATCAGCAGGAGCAAGATTAACGGTTATTCTGCTTACGGGATACTGTAAATTAGTATTCTTAATTGCAGCACGAACTCTTTCACGACTTTCTGAAACAGCAGTGTCAGGTAAACCAACTATGTCAAAGCGAGGCAGTCCACCAGAAATATCTGCTTCAACAATTACCTTATATGCTTCCATTCCAAAAAGTCCAAGACTTGTTATTCTTGAAAACAATGTCATCACTTCCAAAATTTACTGTAATAATTATACAATATATAACATAATCTTTTCAATATAAAATTAAATATATGTTTACTTTTTGTCTAAAATAGAGTAAAATATAATCTAGCATTTTTTGGAGGTCTAATGTATGAATGATATTAACAGACTTTATGATATATGGCTCGATTCAGCAACAGCAGACGCAGATTTGATTCCTGAACTTGAAAGTATAAAAGGCGACCATGAAGCAATTCTTGACCGTTTCTATAAAAATCTTGAATTTGGTACTGCAGGACTTCGTGGAGTTATAGGCGCAGGTACAAATAGAATGAATGTATATACTGTTAATCAGGCAACTCAAGGGTTGGCAGATTATCTCAATGAGAGTTTTGAAGAACCATCAGTTGCAATTGCTTATGACTCAAGAATAAAGTCAAAAGAATTTGCAGAAAGTGCAGCAGGTGTTCTTGCTGCAAATGGTGTCAAAGTTTATATTTATCCTGAACTTGTACCAACACCAATGCTTTCATTTGCTGTTAGAAGACTTGGTTGCTCTTCTGGTATCATTATTACTGCGAGTCATAATCCATCAAAATATAATGGATTCAAGTGCTATGACCCTAATGGTTATCAGATGACTGATGAAGCAGCTGCAAGAACATACGAATATATCCAAAAGACAGATATGTTTACTGGTGTTAAAACAATGAGTTTTGATGATGCACTTGCAGAAGATATGGTTGATTTTGTTGAAGAGTGGCTTTATGACGAATTCTATGAAAAGGTTCTTTCTGCTCTTGTTAATAAGGATAAAATCAAAAAAGCAAACCTTAAACTTATTTACACTCCACTTAATGGTGCAGGTAATAAACCAGTACGTAAAGTCCTTAAAATGGCAGGTGTAAAGGATGTAACAGTTGTTAAAGAGCAGGAAAAACCAAATGGTAATTTCCCAACTTGTCCTTATCCAAATCCTGAAATTCGTCAGGCTTTTGAATGTGCTATTGAAACCGCAAAGGGAACAGATGCTGATTTGCTTCTTGCAACAGACCCTGACTGTGACCGTGTAGGTATTGCAGTTAAAGATGGTGAAGATTATGTTCTTATGACAGGTAACGAAGTTGGTGCAATGCTTTGCGAGTATCTTCTTTCTACCCTTAAAGAGCAAGGCAAGTTACCTGAAAACCCAGTTGTTGTAAAATCTATAGTTACAACACCACTTATAGAAACAATATGTGCTTCTTATGGCGCAGAAGTTGCTGATTTGCTTACTGGTTTCAAATATATTGGTGAACTTATTACAAAACTTGAAAAAGATGGTAAAGAAGATAATTTCGTTGTAGGTATGGAAGAATCTTATGGCTATCTTCGTGGCACACATGCAAGGGATAAGGATGCCGTTGTAGCATCTCTTATGATTGCTGAAATGGCAGCAGTTTATAAACTTAAAGGATTATCACTTAAAGAGTTTATGGACAGCATATATGAAAAATATGGAATGTATCTTAACAATGTTCTTAACTTTGCCTTTGAGGGTGCAAGTGGAATGCAGAAGATGGCGGATATTATGAATTCACTTCGTGAGAATTCACCTGAATCGTTTGCAAATAAAAAAGTTGTGAGAGTTGCTGATTATAAGACAAGCAAAATAACTGATGTTGTAACAGGTGAGGAGAGTATTATCAATCTTCCAAAGTCAAATGTCCTTTCTTTTTCACTTGAAGATAACAGTAAGGTTATTGTTCGTCCATCAGGTACTGAACCAAAGATTAAGGTTTATATTACTGCTTGTGGAAATACAAGAAAAGAATCAGAAGAAAAAACAGAACTTATTTCTGCAGATGCAACAAAAATTTTAGGAGTAGAATAATGAATAGAAATACTTTTGTTAAGGTTACTGCAATTGTTCTTGCAGTTATAATAGCGTTAAGTTCAGCATCAGTTTTGCTTAATGTATTGTTTTTCTAATATTTTTTAAGCCACAGATTATCTGTGGCTTTTTTATTGTGCCAATTTGTGTATTTTACACATAATTTTCTGTTGACTTTTAGTTTTTTTGTGATATAATTAAGTAAGCAATTTGGAATTGATGTACTATTAGACTTTTTTGAGGTGATTTGTTGAGTTTCGTTCAAAATAATGATAATGAGCTTGTTGCATATGCAAAGAGTGGCAATAGTAATGCTTTACAAGCACTCATTGAACGTTATTCTGATAAAATTTTGCAAAAGTCTAAGTCTTTCAAGAGTTTAATTGGTTTAGAAAATGACGACCTTTATCAAGAGGGAATGTTAGGATTTGTTTCTGCTGTTTATTCTTTTGATGCTTCCCGTGATGTTTTATTCAGTACATATGTTTCAACAGTGTGTACACGAAGAATGTTGTCTGCAATTCGAAAATCTAATAGTAATATTCCTCTCCACTCATATGTTTCTATTGATGAAGAAAGTGAGTTGCTCTCTGATTTACCATCTCCAGAAGAAACCTTTCTTTATGCTGAGAGATTAGGTGAGATAAACACTTTTGTTGAGGAGAATTTTTCTAAGACGGAGAAAAAGGTTTTTAAGCTTAGTGTGTTAGGTCTTAAATATTCTGAAATTGCTGAAATTATAGACTGTAGTGAAAAATCAGTTGATAATACTATTCAGAGAATTCGTCGTAAAATTAGAAATTTTAACGGTGAATAAATAATATGTAATATGCCCAAAATCTCTTAGAGAGCATTTTTATAATGGTGCGGTGCAATTCCGTGTGGGGTAAAAATAAAAATCAGTGAGGTTACTAAAATGTACGAAGACAAGACACTCGTCTGCAAAACATGTGGAAAAGAATTTGTATTCACAGCAGGCGAACAGGAATTTTATGCAGAGAAAGGACTTGTAAATGAGCCAAAGTCATGCAAGGAATGCCGTGTAGCACGTAAAAATGCTGTACGTGGAGCAGTTGAATATCATACAGCTGTTTGTGCTGCTTGTGGTGGCGAAGCAAAGCTTAGATTTGAGCCAAAAGGTGACAGACCTGTTTATTGCAGCGAATGTTTCCAAAAAATCAAGAGCGAACAGGCTGAATAATTAATAAATAATAATTAAAGCACAGAGTTTCAATCTCTGTGCTTTTTTGTATATTTTCTCATTTTATATAAATAATATAAAAGGAGGAAATAGTATGGAATTTTTAAAAGCGTTTTTAATAGGTGGATTGATTTGTTTAATTGGTCAAATTTTGATTGATAATACAAAACTTACACCTGCACGAATCTTGGTATCTTTTGTTGTTATTGGTGTTATCCTTGGTGGATTAGGGTTGTATCAGCCATTGGTTGATTTTGCAGGAGCAGGTGCCACTGTACCATTAACAGGATTTGGCAATACCCTTGTTCAAGGCACAAAACAAACAATTCAGGAAAAAGGTGCAATCGGAATTTTAACAGGTCCTTTATCATCTGCATCAGCAGGAATAACTGCAGCAATGATAAGTGGTATGATAGTGGCTTTTATTACAAAACCAAAATCAAAATAAAAAAAGGACTGTTCATTTGAACAGTCCGTAAATTTTTATAGTTTTTATTTATGCAACAGTTTCAGAAACAAATGTATCATCACAGCATGAGCATGAAACATAATTTTCAGCTTCGTTGCCAATTACAACTCTCTTGCTGTCAACATATTTCTTTATAAGAATGTAAGCTGCAACTGCAATAGCAGCAATACCAACGATAATTGCGATAACTTTCAAAGCCTTTTTCATTTTTGAATACCTCCAAAATAAATTACAAAGATATTATATATAATTTAATATAAAAAGTCAATGAATATTTCTAAAAAAAGAAAAATGCCGAAGACTTTCGTCAACGGCAAAGAACTGCGTAAAAAATTTTTTAAGCCTTGTTAAGTTTTGTAACGAGAGCAGACTTTTTACGAGCTGCATTATTCTTGTGAAGAAGACCCTTAGCAGCAGCCTGGTCGATTTTCTTAACAGCAACCTTTACAAGCTCATTCTTGTCAGCAGCATTTGTTTCAATAGCAACATTTGCTTTTTTGATAGCTGTTTTAAGAGCTGAATTTGTTGACTTATTACGCTGAGCCTTTGTCTTGTTAACGAGGACACGTTTTTTAGCTGATTTGATGTTTGGCATATTCGTTACACCTCCTTACGTATTTACAGATACATATGTTACCACGAAATAAAATAAAAATCAAGTTATTTTTTTGATTTTTATTAAATTTTTACTTACATTAAAAAATGAGGTGTTTATATGAATATTAGAACAGATATTGCTATTGAAAAAAGTGAAATGTTAAATAATAAAAATATTGAAGGAGTGTCAGTTTTTAAAGAAAAAAGAGGTGAAACTGAAATCACACAAGTGCATATCCTAAACTCACATGGTGAAGAACAAATTGGGAAACCAATGGGAAAATACATTACATTAGCAATGCCGGAGTTTTCTCATGAAAGTGAGTTGCTGGATGGTAGGCTAGATGTTTTAACGGATATGATTAAAGACCTGATACCATCAAAAACTAAAAGATTTCTAGTTGTAGGATTAGGTAATGAAGATATTACACCAGATGCACTAGGACCTCTTTGTGTCAATAAAATTTTTTCAACAAGACACCTTGAGAAAATTGCACAAAGTGACCTAGGCTTGCCAAAACTTAATCCCGTGGCTTCTATTTCTACGGGAGTATTAGGCCAAACTGGGATTGAAACAGCTGAATATGTTAAAGGAATTGTAGATATTGTAAAACCGGAACTTGTTATCATTGTAGATGCTTTAGCAAGTGCAAAAAAAGAAAACCTTTGTAAAACCATTCAACTTACAAACACAGGTATAACACCAGGCTCAGGGGTAGGAAATTACAGAAATCATATCGATAAAGAATTGTTAGGAACTTCAGTTGTTTCAATAGGTGTACCAACAGTAATTAACATAGAAAATACAATTGATATGTTTGTAACTCCAAAGGAAATTGATATGATTGTTAAACGGGCAGCATCATTGATTGCTATGGGTATAAATTGTGCTATTCAGCCCCAAATGGAACCTGAACTATTTTTAGCGTTATCATAATTTTATTAGAATTCACATAATCTTAATTGGAATACAATTAAGAAAGAGTGAAAAAATTGAAAAAACGGACAAACAATGACAACAAAGTTTTTGAAATTATTTTCAAATCGATTATTCCAATTGGTCTGTCAGTGCTATTAGTTATTGATGGTTTTGGAAACGGTGCTAATAACATTTTTCGAATTTGTATGTATATGGCGCAACCACAGGAATTTTTTTCGTTGTTTGGCATGGATGAGAAAATAGTATCAAACATAGAAAATACGGGAAATAAAGAAACTAATACAACAAATATCTTTTCGTCGAATGTAGAGTCAAATATACCTGATGACATTCTTTCTCTTATGTACCAAGCACAAGAAACATATACTAACTCATCAAATGACGGAAAGATAAAGGAATGTGATTACTCAATTCAAAATGCTACTTCAGAATTTAATGGTGTGTATTTAAGAAACACAACATTGAATCACCCAGTGGAAATATCAGATTACATCAACAGAAAAATTTATGCTGACATCGATAAATCAAAACCAGTTGTGTTGATTTATCATACACATGCAAGTGAAACCTATGAGTTGCTTGATAGGGGATATTACACTAATGATAGGAGTACAAGAAGTGAAAACGAAAAGGAAAATATGATTAGAGTTGGTGAAGAAATCTGCAAAACTCTCGAAGGAAAAGGGTATAAGACAATTCATAATAAAACTATATATGACACAGAATATGATGGCGCTTATGAACGCTCATATGCAGAAATATCACAAATAATTAAAGATAATCCGTCAATTCAAATTGTACTGGATATACATCGTGGTACGATTTATCAAAAAGATGGAACTAGAATAAAAACTGTAACAACAATAAACAATACAAAAACAGCACAGATATTGATTATAAGTGGCTGTGAAGATGGAAATGTAAGAGATTTTCCTGAATGGGAGAAAAATTTAACATTTTCCTTGAATTTACAAAAGCAAATTGTAGAAGATAATCCAAGTTTGGCGAGACCAATAATGCTTTGTAGCAGAAGATATAATATGCATATTTCACCGTGTGCGTTGCAAATTGAAATTGGTACTGATGGAAATACGTTGGCAGAAGCAGTTTTTTCTGCAAGATTATTTGCATTGTCACTAGCGAATTTATTAGGAAAGTTGTGATGAAATGTCAGAAATGAAAAGGTTGTTAAAAGGGTATATGTTATCTGTTATAATTACAATTTTGACTACAGTATTATTGTGCTCGATTTTTATTGCTCAGAATAATACTGATAAAATGCTTTTTGGTTAAATATCTTGCATTCAAGCCTTTTGTAGTGTATAATTTTGTATATATACTATGAAAGGAAATACACATAAAAGTATGTGTTTTTATACTTATGAATTTTAAGGAAATTGGAAATAATGGCCTTGTCGA
The DNA here is from genome assembly GCA_937877675.1 of uncultured Clostridia bacterium. Lineage (GTDB taxonomy): Bacteria > Bacillota > Clostridia > Oscillospirales > Acutalibacteraceae > Fimenecus. The sequence goes on from CALEIS010000147.1 coordinate 11,563, forward strand.
GGGTTATGCAGTTGTAAAACAATGCGACAAAAAGATGGCTAAAAACGGAAATGCCTATCTTGACCTTGTTCTTTCAGATAAAGAAGGCGAAATCTTTGCAAAACTTTGGGATTATAATGAAGTTTCCCATGGTAAATATGAAACAGATATGTTTATTAAAGTAAGAGGTCAGATTTCGCAATATAATGGTCACGACCAACTTCGTATCGAAAGAATCCGTCCTGTAATTGAAGAAGATGGTGTTGATATTTCAGATTATGTAAAATCTGCTGATTATAGTGGCGAAGATATGT
>CALEIS010000148.1 GCA_937877675.1 uncultured Clostridia bacterium
AAGAAAATTGAGCGTAAATTCTGCAAAGAACCAGGGGCTGTAGTTGAAAAATTCGCTATGAAAAATTTGTCAGTTGCAATGCCTATTTTTGCAATTGGTTTTAAGGAAGATATTAAAACTCCATTGAGAACACTTAAAGAGTCAATGGAAAGTAATATTTTGCTTGATATTATTGCGGGTCCAACATCTTCACTTTATGAAGAAATGCTCAATGATAATTTAATCAACACAACCTTTGATACAGAATATTTTGAAGGATATGGTTACTCAGCACACATATTTAACGGTGAGAGTGCAGATTATGAAAAAGTCCGTGAAAGAATAAATAAAGAAATTACAAAATTTATGGAAACTGGTGTGGATGAAGAATCATTCCAGAGAATCAAGAAGAAACATTATGGTAGTCTTATTATGGATTTCGATAGTATTGATTCAATCAGTAATTCTTTAATTGGTGCATATTTCAACGGAGAAGGCCTTTTTGACCAACTTAAGCTTCTTGAAAGCATTACAGTAGAAGATGTGAATCGTCGTCTTAGAGAGGCGTTTAACATTGAAAATTCCTCAATGTCAGTAATTAAGAATAAGGAGGAAAAATAATGAATTTTTTATCAGACCCTACTCTCGTTTCTTTTCCAGGTTTGGGATGGGAATTTAATGTTTACTCAACATTAGTGGAATTTCCTTTGGGTGATTCGGTTGTTTCAATTAAGTTTTATGGTGTGATTATTGCATTCGGTGTTATTCTTGCATCACTTTTTGGTGGCAGAAAAGCATATACCTGGAAAATGAGTCTTGACCATATGGTTGATGTGCTTATTTATGGCATCGTTGGTGCTGTTGTGGGTGCAAGACTTTATTATGTAATATTCCAATGGGACCATTACAAAAATAATCTTGGAGAAATAATTAAAATCTGGGAAGGTGGACTTGCCATTTATGGTGGTATCATCGGTGGTATTCTTGCAGCCTTTCTTGTGTGTAAGAAAACAGGACTCAACTTTATTAAATTGCTTGACCTTATCGGAATGAGTTTGCTTATTGGTCAAGGTATCGGAAGATGGGGTAACTTTACTAATCAGGAAGCATTCGGTACAAATACAACTCTTCCTTGGGGTATGACAAGTGATAAGGTTGCTAGTTACATAAATAGCAATCAGGCAGAATTTGCAAATAATGGCTTTGAAATGGACCCTAATTTGCCGGTACACCCAACTTTCCTTTATGAATCTTTGTGGTGCCTTTTGGGCTTTGTAGTCCTTTATATCGTTTGTCAGAAATTCTATAAATTTGAAGGACAGTTGTTCTTAGGCTACGGAATTATCTATGGTATCGAAAGAACAATTGTTGAGGGACTTCGTACAGATAGCCTTTATATCGGAAATACAACCCTTCGTGCATCACAGGTGTTGTCCCTTGCAATAGTTTTTGTTTGTACAGTAATTACAGTCTATAAATTTGTGAAAATCAAGAAGTCTAAAACAATGGTGGTGTAGGAGAATGTATAAAATTATTGATGGTAAAGAGGTTTCTGCATCAGTAAGAAATGAAATTAAAGCAGAAGTAGAAGTACTTAAAAACCAAGGCAAAAAAACAGGACTCGCAGTTGTTATTGTAGGTAATAATCCTGCTTCTCGAGTTTATGTAAACAACAAGAAAAAAGGTTGTGAAGAAGTTGGGATGGAGTCTTTTGAATATGCTCTTCCCGAAGAAACAACCACAGAAGAGTTGTTAGAATTAGTAGAAAAACTTAATAATGATGATGCAGTTGACGGAATTCTCTGTCAGTTGCCATTACCAAAGCAGATTGATGAGAAAAAAGTCCTCAATGCAATTGTACCACATAAGGATGTTGATGCTTTTCACCCTGTTAATACAGGTCATATTATGATTGGCGACCACTCATTTTTGCCATGCACACCTGCAGGAATTATGGAAATGCTCAAATATTATGACATTTCTGTTGAGGGAAAGGAATGTGTTGTAATCGGCAGAAGTAATATTGTTGGTAAGCCTATGGCTATGCTTCTTTTAGGCCAAAATGGTACAGTTACAATCTGTCATTCTCGCACAAAAGACCTTGCAGAGGTTACAAAGAGAGCAGACATTCTTGTTGCAGCAGTTGGTATTGCATATTTTGTAAAAGAAGATATGGTAAAAGACGGTGCAGTTGTAATTGACGTTGGTATGAATAGAAATGCAGAAGGCAAACTCTGTGGAGATGTTGACTTTGAGAATGTAAAAGACAAATGCTCATTTATAACCCCAGTACCGGGTGGTGTAGGACCAATGACGATTACAATGTTACTCAAAAACACACTCACAGCATCCAAAGAACACAAAAAATAGTTTCTTTTTCCGCAATACTGCGTGGCTTTCGGCTCGTGGTATACCTGATACAACTTCGCCTCTGCCACATTGTCTTGCGAAAAAATAATTCTATTTTTAATTTGTATGCAAATAATATTGATTAAAATTTTGTATGGGACGATGTTCACATCATCCCTTTTATGAATGAAGGTGAGAAAATGACACAATTTAATATTACAGGTATGAGTTGTGCTGCCTGTGTTGCAAGGGTTGAAAAAGCCGTAAACTCTGTTGACGGTGTAGAGTCTTGCTCTGTCAGTCTTCTCACTAGTTCGATGGGTATTGAGGGTGATGTTGCTCCTCAAAAAATCATTTCTGCAGTTGAAAATGCAGGATATGGTGCAAGTCTTAAAGACGAAAAAACAAATGCATCAGAAGATGACGCTTTAAAAGACACCGAAACACCTAAACTTAAAAAACGACTTATAACATCCTTGGGATTTTTAATAGTTTTAATGTATATCTCAATGGGACATATTATGTGGGGATGGTATTTGCCAATCGCAAACCCACTTGCTATTGGAATTATCGAATTTGTATTGACCATTGTCATAATGATAATCAATCGTAAATTCTTCATAAATGGCTTTAAAGGGCTTTTGCACAAGTCACCTAATATGGATACTCTTGTTGCCCTTGGCTCGGGTGCATCCTTTGTGTATAGCACGTATCTGCTTGTAAAAATGTTCACAGTAAGTGGTGAGATGGCTCATCATTATTTACATGAATTCTATTTTGAGTCAGCGGCTATGATTTTGACTTTGATTACTGTGGGTAAAATGCTTGAAGCAAGGTCAAAGGGTAAAACCACAAATGCACTTAAATCCTTGATGAAATTAGCACCGAAAACGGCAACAATTCTTGTACAGGATGTTGAAACTGTAGTGCCAATAGAAAATGTGAAAAAAGGTGACATTTTCATTGTCCGTCCAGGTGAACAGATTTCAGTTGACGGTGTAATCATTGATGGTCATACTGCAGTTGACGAATCAGCACTTACAGGTGAGAGTATTCCTGTTGATAAAGCAGTTGGCGATAAGGTTTCAGGTGGTACAATAAATCAATCGGGATTTATTAAATGTGAAGCCTTACGAGTGGGTGAAGATACAACTCTTTCACAGATTATAAAAATGGTTAGTGATGCTGCTGCAACAAAAGCACCAATCGCAAAAATTGCCGATAAAGTTTCAGGTGTTTTTGTACCGATTGTAATAACAATTGCAGTAATTACAACGATTATATGGCTTATCACAGGTCAGACTTTCGGTTATGCCTTAGCTCGTGGAATTTCCGTCCTTGTAATCAGTTGTCCTTGTGCTTTGGGTCTTGCCACACCAGTTGCAATTATGGTTGGTAACGGTGTTGGTGCAAAAAATGGAATTCTCTTCAAAACTGCAGTTTCTCTTGAAGAAACAGGTAGAGCAAATACTGTTGTCCTCGATAAAACGGGTACAATTACCGAAGGTAAACCAAAAGTTACAGACATAATTCCGATAAATACAACGGAAAATGAACTTTTAAGCCTTGCATATTCACTTGAAATAAAAAGTGAGCACCCATTGGCAAAAGCAATCGTTGAAAAAGGTAATGAAAATCAAATACACATTTTAGATGTAGGGAATTTCAAAGCACTTTCAGGAAATGGTGTTACTGGATATTTAAATGGGAAAACTCTTTATGGTGGTAGCCTTAAATTTATAAGTGAGAAAGTATCTGTTGATGCTGAAACTATAAAAATTACCGAAACACTTGCCGAAAACGGAAAAACACCATTATTATTCTGTATTGAAAATGAACTTTTAGGAATAATAGCAGTAGCAGACACAATTAAAGAAGATAGTCCACAAGCAATTAAAGAGTTGCAGAATATGGGTATAAAAGTTATAATGCTCACAGGGGATAACGAAAAAACTGCCAATGCCATAGGCGCACAGGCAGGTGTTGACGAGGTTATTGCAGGAGTTATGCCTGACGGTAAGGAAAAGGTTGTCCGTCGCCTTAAAGAGAAGGGTAAGGTTATAATGGTGGGTGACGGAATTAACGATGCACCTGCACTTACACGAGCAGACATCGGTATTGCAATAGGTGCAGGAACGGATATTGCCATTGACTCGGCAGATATTGTCCTTATGAACAGTAAACTGACGGATGTATCTTCTGCAATCCGTTTAAGCCGTGCAACTCTTAAAAATATCCACGAAAATCTTTTCTGGGCATTTTTCTATAACACTATTGGTATTCCACTTGCGGCAGGTGTATTTATAAATCTTTTCGGTTGGGAATTAAACCCAATGTTTGGTGCAGCGGCAATGAGTTTGTCGTCATTCTGTGTTGTGTCAAATGCTTTAAGGCTTAATTTTAAAGATATTCACAACAGTAAAAAGGATAAAAAAATCAAATTTAAATATAAGGAGAAAAAAGTTATGGAAATCACAATGAAAATTGAAGGTATGATGTGTCCACACTGTGAGGCACATGTAAAAAAGGCACTTGAAGGCGTAGCAGAGGTAAGAGAGGCAATTGTAAGTCACAAGGACGGTACAGCAATCGTTACTCTCGACGCAGATGCATCACCTGCAACTCTCAAAAAAGCAGTTGAAGAGCAGGGTTATAAGGTGATTGAGTAATTTGAACAAAAAAGATTAACCACAATTAAGGAGGCTCCTTAATGACAAAAAAGAAAAAGAAAAAAAGAATTATATCGGTTATTTTAGTCATTTGTTTGTTAATAGCATTATCGTTAGCGTTTGTTGTAAAATCACAATTTTCACCGAAGGTAGTGTCGCTTTCTGCAGAGGGACTTCCAACAGAGGGAGTTAACCTTATTGCTCATCGTGGATTTTCAGCAGTTGCACCTGAAAATTCAGGCAGTGCTTTTATTGAAGCAGGGAAGGCAAAGTTTTTCGCTGCCGAGTGTGATGTACATTTGAGCAAGGATAATGTATGGGTTGTTAATCATAACGAAACTATTGATGTCATGACTGACGGTAAAGGCAAGATTTACGAAATGACCTTTGAAGAGATTTCAAAGTATTCTATTGACAAAGGTAATAATTGGAAAGATTTTGATAAGCAAAAACTTATAACTCTTGACGATTTTCTTGCCATTTGTAACGAGTATGATATAGTTCCTCAAATTGAAATTAAAGAGGGGAATTATGAACAGCTTGATGCGATACTTGTATCCTTAGATAAATATGAGGGAATGCGAGAAAAGGCAATAATAATTTCCTTTGATGGTGTTATTTTAGAAAAGCTTCGTAATCTTGATGCAGATTTAAAGCTTTGGTATCTCACGGATAAGATTGACCACAAAGTAGTAGTTCTTGCATCTATGAACAACTATACTATTGGGTTTAATTGCAGAAAATATGATAAAGCAATGCTCAATATGGCAAAAAAACAAAATATTGAACTTGCTGCGTGGACTGTGGATGACCCGAAGATTTATAAAGAATTGTACGATTTGGGCGTTCGCAATTTCACCACAAATTGTCTTACATATTAAATATAGAAAAAACCGAACAGATTATTTTCTGTTCGGTCTTTTTTGTCTTATTTAATTTCATTAACATCATAAGGTGTTCTTTGATACACAAAGTAGTTGAGCCAATTCTGAAATAAAAGGCTTCCAGCACCACGCCAAGTAAGTGGGGGAGTAAGTCGTGTATCATCATTAGGGAAATAGTTGTAAGGTAATTTAATATCTAATCCCTTATGTAAATCTCTGAAATATTCACGAGCAAGAGTGTCGCTGTCATATTCACTATGACCTGTGCAGTAGAAATTTCTACATTCCATATCAGCTACAATGTGAACGCCTGAAATCTCGGAATAAGAAAGGATTTGCAACTCTTTAACAAGAGCAATATCCTCTTTTTTTGTTTCTGTGTGACGAGAGTGTGGCACATAGAAAAGGTCACTAAAACCACGGAGTAATGGATGATACATATCAAGTGGTTTGTGTGGGAAAATACCAAACATCTTTTCAGGCAACTTATACTTTGGAATACCATAATGGTAATAGAGTGCAGCCTGAGCACCCCAACAGATGTGGAATGATGAGTAAACATGGCTCTTTGCCCAGTCAAAGATTGTGCAAAGCTCATCCCAATA
>CALEIS010000149.1 GCA_937877675.1 uncultured Clostridia bacterium
GTGGTACATTTGTTGGTTATATTCCAGAAGCAGGTGAAGAAATCGTTATTATCGAAGACGTAATTACTGCAGGTACTGCTATCCGTGAATCAATGGAGATTCTCAAGCACCTTGAAGGCACAAAAGTTATTGCAACATTCATTATGGTTGACCGTAAAGAAAAAGGTCAGTCTGAAAAAGGCGCTATGCAAGAAATTGAAGAACAGTTTGGTTTCCCTGTATATTCTGTTGTTGATGTTTATGACATCATTGAGTATCTTGAAGAAGACCCTGCTAATGAAGAAAATGTTACTCGTATAAAGAACTATCTCGCAGTGAATGGAGCAAAATAATGAAAAACTTGATGAATATTACTGATTTGACAGTTGAAGAAATCGACGAGCTTCTCGCTGTTGCTGAAGATATTATTGCTAATCCTGTAAAATATCAGGATGCTTGTCGTCATAAGTTATTGGCAACTCTTTTCTTTGAACCTTCAACTCGTACTCGTCTTAGTTTTGAATCTGCTATGCATCGCCTTGGTGGTAGCGTAGTTGGTTTCAGCGATTCAAATTCTACATCTTCTTCAAAGGGTGAGAGTTTGTCTGACACTGCTGAGATTGTTGGTAACTACGTTGATATTATTGCAATGCGTCACCCTAACGAAGGTGCTCCTGTAGTGGCTGCTCGTCGTGCAGGTGTTCCTATTATTAATGCTGGTGACGGTTCTCACAACCACCCTACTCAGACTTTGACTGACTTATTAACTATTTGGCGTACAAAGAAACGTCTTAACAATATGACTATCGGTTTGTGTGGTGACCTTAAGTTTGGTCGTACTGTTCACTCACTTGTAGGTGCTATGGCTCGTTACACCGGTATCAAGTTTATTTTTATCGCACCTGATGAGCTAAAATTCCCTCGTTATATTATTGAGTCAGAGCTTGATAGTCGTGGTATTGAATACAAAGAGGTTACTACTTTAGAAGAAGTTATGCCAGAGCTTGATGTTCTCTATATGACTCGTGTTCAGCAAGAGCGTTTCTTCAATGTGGCTGATTATATCCGTTTGAGAGATACTTACATTCTCACTCCTGATAAACTTATCCCTGCAAAAGAAGACCTTATAATTATGCATCCACTCCCTCGTATCAATGAAATTAGCGTAGCTGTGGACGATGACCCAAGAGCATATTATTTCACACAGGCTAAAAATGGCATGTATGCTCGTATGGCTTTGATTTTGAAGATGTTGGAGGTAACAGTATGAGATTAGGACACATTGAAAACGGTATTGTTTTAGACCACATCACAGAAGGCAACAGTATGAATATCTACAATGTTCTTAAGCTTAAAAAACTCGACTGTGCTGTTGCTTTGATTCAGAAAGTTGATAGTGTTAAAATGGGTAAGAAGGATATCATCAAGGTTTATGCTAACATTGACCTTGACCTTGATATTCTCGGTTATCTCGACCCAGGTATTACTGTTAACATCATCAAAGATGGTGTTGTAGTAGAACGCAAGAAACTCACATTACCTGAACGTGTTGTTGGCGTAATTAAATGCGAAAACCCTCGTTGTATCACATCTGTTGAGCGTGACATCTGTCACGAATTTGTATTAACTGACCCAGTTAACAAGGTTTATCGTTGCATTTATTGCGACCAGGAAGCAAAGTAAATCAAATATACAACTAAAAAAACAACCACCTGTGGTACATTAAAGCCACAGGTGGTTTTACTATACATAAATATAGTTTTAAGATTGAAAAGTTACATTCTCTATGGTACAATTTCCTTAAAATAAGGTATTAAAAGACTGTAAGGAGAATTTTATGGTACTTGTTACTGGTGCAAGTGGTTTTGTTGGAAGCAAGATTATGCAAATATGCAAAGATGTGATTGCTTGTCCTTCACTCAAGGGTACAACAGAAGATGAAATCAAGTGCATTGTAGAAGAAAGTGAAGTTGACACTATTATTCACACTGCTGCTATATCCGATATTGGAATATGTCAGGCTAATCCTGAAGCTTCTTATATTGCCAACGTACAAATTCCTATATTTCTTGCAAAAGCATCAAAAAACATAAAACTTATATGCTTTAGCTCTGACCAAGTTTATAGTGGTGCTGACGAAGAAGGACCCTATACAGAAGATATGGTAAAACCTAGCAATATTTATGCTGAACACAAGTTGGAAATGGAACAACGTGTGTTGGATATTGTCCCAGATGCCGTAATGCTTCGTGCAGAGTGGATGTATGATTATTATTTAAAAAAATCTAACTATTTTATGAACATCATAAATGCAACTGAATCCGTTAGTTTTAGCTCACAACAAATTAGAGGGATTACCTATGTAAAAGAAGTTGCTGAAAATATGGAAAGAGTTACACATCTTCCTGGTGGTGTATATAACTTTGGTAGTGAAACATCAAAATCCATGTACGAAATTACAAAGGATTTTTTATCAATTCTTGGCAAAAACATAACTGTTGAAGATGCCCCACCAAGACATAATTTATGGATGAATTGTGAAAAAGCAAGAAACCAAGGCATAATTTTCAGTAGCGTTGAAGATGGATTGATAAGCTGTGCAAAAGATTACCGTTTATTGAAATAATTAGTATTATAAAGAGAGAATTTATGTGAAAATGATTGATACAAGAATACATGACTTAATCGACAAAATGACCATAGAAGAAAAAGTGTCACAACTTACCAACAGTGCTGCTGGAATTGGGAGACTCAACATCAACAAATATGATTGGTGGAATGAAGCGCTTCATGGTGTGGCAAGAGCAGGCACTGCCACTGTTTTTCCTCAGGCTATCGGTCTTGCTGCAATGTGGGATGATGACTTGCTTTTTGAAATTGCAGAGGTTATTTCAATCGAAGCAAGAGCCAAGTATAATAAGGCACAAAAAGAAGGGAATTTTGAAAGATATTATGGTCTTACCTTTTGGAGTCCCAATGTAAATATTTTCAGAGACCCTCGTTGGGGAAGAGGTCAAGAAACCTATGGTGAAGACCCATATCTCACATCAAAACTCGGTGTTGCTTTCATAAAAGGCTTACAAAACAATGATTCAACACATTTGCGTACTGCTGCTTGTGCTAAGCATTTAGCAGTACATTCAGGTCCTGAAGATACAAGACATGGTTACAATGTAAATGTTTCTATAAAAGATTTATTTGAGACTTATCTCCCCGCTTTTGAGGCTTGTGTAAAAGAAGGTCAGGTTGAAGCCGTTATGGGTGCTTACAATGCAGTCAATGGTGTACCTTCTTGTTGTAATGAATATCTACTAAAGGATATTTTACGAGAAAAATGGGGTTTTAAAGGACATGTGGTGTCCGACTGTGGTGCAATCTACGATATAAAAAAGCATCACAATTATACAGGTAGTCACAAGGAGTCAGCGGCAATATCAGTAAAAAACGGTTGTGACTTGAATTGTGGTGATGTATATAAACATCTTATCGACGCTTATGAAGAGGACTTAATTACCGAAGAAGAAATTGATGTTGCTCTTTACAATACACTTAAAACAAGATTTAAGCTTGGTATGTTTGACGAGCATACAGAATATGACAACATTGATTATTCAGTTGTGGCTTGTGATAGTCATAGACAGCTTTCTTTACGAGCTTCACGTGAAAGTATCGTAATGCTTAAAAATGACGGAATACTGCCACTTAAAAGGGATGAAATCAAAAGTGTTGCTGTTATCGGTGTAAATGGTGATAGTAAAGAAGTTTTACTTGGCAATTACAATGGTTTTCCATTAGAATATCACACAGTTTTTAAGGGTTTAAGTGATTACTTAGGTGAAGACGCAACCGTTTCTTATGAGCAGGGTTGCAATTTCTTTAAGAAAAAGAGAAGTTCACTAAAAAAGGCTGTAAAACTTGCAGAAGAAAGTGATGTTGCTATTGTGTGTCTTGGGCTTGATGCTTCATACGAGGGTGAAGAAGGAGATGCCAATAATCCATACTGTGCAGGTGACAGAAAAACCATAGAAATAATTGAGGCACAGTTTGAACTACTTAAAGCCGTAAAAGAGGTTAATGATAAAGTTATACTTCTTATGTTTTGTGGTGGTGCTGTGGCTTTTGGAGAGGCAAAAGACCTTTCAAATGCTATTCTAAACTGTTGGTATCCTGGTGAAATGGGTGGAAAGGCAATCGCACAACTATTATTCGGTGAATATTCACCAAGTGGTAAACTGCCTGTTACAATTTATTCTTCAACTGCTGATTTACCCAATTTCAACGATTATTCAATGACTAATCGAACCTATCGATATTTTAAAGGTACTCCAGAATTCCCATTTGGATTTGGTTTATCTTACACAAAGTTCAAATATGGTGAATTACAAATAGAAAAAAATAATGACGATGTTAAGGTTTCCATCACAGTTAAAAATGTTGGAGATTTTGATGGAAAAGAGGTTATAAGGCTATTTAAATCGGAAAAAGATTCGATTAATCAGCCTATAAAATCTCTTGCAAGATTTAAGAAAATAAGCCTAAAACAAGGTGAAGAAAAAACTGTTGAGTTTATTCTTACACCTGAAGATTTTACCCATATAAATGAAGATGGAGAAAAGGAATACCTTTCATTTGAAAAATTCGATATATTCATAGAAGAATAAAACAACGGAGGTGGCGTTATGCTCTGTAAACAACATTATGAAAAAATGGTTGCTAAACTTGTACGATTTGAAGAAACACTCAATCCGTATCTGTTTACAAAAATACAATCACTCCCTACTACTGCCTTTGTTGCAGACAAGCAGTTTCACACTATTCCCACAAACGAGAATTTTGAAGAAATCTCAAGCGGTTGGAAATGGGGTGGCGAAGGTGCATATTGCTGGTTAAAAGCAGAATACACTGTACCTGAAAATCTAGATGGCAAAGATATTTTCATTATGCCTAAAATGGGTGGATATGAAGCTATGCTTTGGGTTGATGGTGTTCCTTTCGGTACATTCAACACAAAAATTGTCTATACTTCACATGGAAACCACTACTGTGGACTTATCAAGAAAAATGCAAAGGCAAATGAAAAAATAGATATTGCTATTGAGTATTATGCAGGTCACGATTATCATGGTTGCGACCCATTCTCAAGGGATTTAAGACAAGTAAATACCTACGATTTCACTTTTGAGAGTCTTGATATTTGTGTTAAAAATGATGAAATCAACAAATTTTATTTTGACCTTAAAATTGTTACTCAGTTAGCAACAGAATTGCCTGAAAGCAGTTTTATGAAGGCACAGGCTATCAATGCTCTTACAGAAGTTCATAAAATTCTCTACTACTCCCCTGAAGATGTTTCCGAAGAAGAATTTTTCGGTGCTATTAAGTCTGCTCAACCCTATCTCACAAAAGTTTTGTCACTTAAAAATGGTGATGCTGCACCTGTTGCAGGTCTTATGGGTCATTCGCATATGGATACAGCTTGGCTTTGGCATGTTGACGAAACAATTAAGAAATGTGCAAGAACTTACAGTAATCAGATTAGCCTTATGGAGCAATATCCTGAACATCGTTTTGTACAGAGTTCATCTTGTCACAGTGATATGGTGAGAAAGTATTATCCTGACCTTTTCACTCGTATTCAGCAAAAAGTGGCAGAGGGCAGATATGAGCCAAATGGTGCCGTTTGGGTTGAATGTGACTGTAATATCACATCGGGTGAATCTATGATTCGTCAGTTCTTATGGGGACAGAGATTTACTGAAAAATACTTTAACTATCGTTCAAATGCATTCTGGTTACCTGACACATTCGGTTATTCAGCATCAATTCCACAGATTATGAAAGGTTGTGGTGTTGATTATTTTCTGACCACTAAAATCAATTGGAATGATACCAACGCTTTCCCATACAATACTTTCTATTGGCAAGGAATCGACGGCACAAAGGTATTCTCGCATTTCAACACAACTCACTCATGGCCTGATGTAAGAGAGCTTCGTGATTGTCTTGTAAATGACGAGCATCAAAAAGACCAACCAACTGTTACAAACAAGCGTCTTATGACTTATGGTTATGGTGACGGTGGTGGTGGACCACAGTTTGAAATGATTGAAACTGCTCGTCGTTGTAAAGATTTATATGATGTTCCAAAAACTTATCACACAACTGTAAGTGACTTTATGCACGACCTTGAAGATACCTGTGTCAACCCAAATACATATCGTGGTGAACTTTATCTTGAACTCCACCGAGGTACACTCACAAATCAGCACGAAATCAAGCATAACAATCGAAAGGCAGAATTGGCATTAAGAGATTTGGAGTTCTTAACAGTATGTGAAAGTCTTAAAAAGGCTCTCCCCTGCTCTGCTGAAAAAACAAACAAGCTTTATGAAACCTTATTGCTAAATCAATTTCACGACATTCTTCCTGGCACATGCATCAACAGAGCTCACGAAGAATGTAAGTCTCAAATGAGAAAAGTAATTAAAAATGCAAAAGAGCAAATTGAAGGCATTACAAATAGTAATGAAGACTGCATTTCAATAACTAACTCACTCTCATTCCAACGAAATGATGTTATTTTTGCTGACGACAAGGGAAAAACTGTTGCAGATGTGGTTCAGCAGACATATACAGACATAAATGGAAAGAATATCCGTCTTATAGATGGTGTAAGTGTACCAGCATTTTCATCTATTCAGTTGAATTTCGGTAAAGAAAAATTAATTAATAACAATCCGTTTAACTATGATGAAAACACGCTTTCAACTCCTTTTGCAAAAGCAAAATTTGATGAAAATGGTTTCATTTCGTCCTTTATAGATACTGTTGCACAGAGAGAACTTGTGAATGAGATGCCATTCAATACATTCTTAATGGCTGAAGATGTGCCGATGAGTTGGGATAACTGGGATATTGACGCTGACATTGAAATGAAATTCAAACCTTGCGCAACTCTCATTGAAAGAGATGTAGTATCAAGTGGTGAAGTAG
>CALEIS010000150.1 GCA_937877675.1 uncultured Clostridia bacterium
AACCTGAAATTGAACTTTTTGCTAACGGTGTAAGTGTTGGCAAACAGACAAAGGGCAAATATCCATTCTTCTACTTTGATGTTAAGAACGAAGGTACAACTGAACTCAAAGTTGTTGCAGGTGACCTCACTGACACAGCAACAATTAACAAGGTTGATACTCCTAACGAAGCTTACATCATGAAAGAAGAAGGTCAGGTTATTAACTGGTTTGAAATCAGCACTCCTGACGGACGTCTTTCAATCAACAATACTATCGGCGATATTATGAGCACATTCGGTGGTAAAATCGTAATGCTCAAATTCGTAATGATGCTCAAGAACGCTATGAGTGGTGGCAAAAAAGACGAAAACGGTGAAGAGAAAAAAGGCGGTGGCGGTGTAATCGGCGGATTTAAAGTTACACCTGCTATGCTCAAGAATATCTACGGAATGGCAAAAGGCTTCACAATCAAACGTGCTTGTTCAATGCTTGGTGGTGCTCTTTCAAAAGAACAGATTCTTGAAATCAACGCTAAACTTAATAAAGTTAAAGCACCAAAGAAGAAATAAAAAAATGCTCCCTTCGGGGAGCTTTTTTAATGAAGTAAATCCTTGCGGATTTATGAAGTATCCTTTGGATATGAAGTAACGTTGCTATGAAGTATGCCTACGGCATATGAAAGGATTTGCTTCACTTCATATTTACGTTAGTAAATACTTCATAATTGAAAATTACTTCATATTGCATAGCAATATTTCATTTTTTCAGCACCCTACGGGGAGCTTTTTTAATGCTGAATTATTGGTTAATTTGCATATACATTTTTCACAACTTATGGTAATTCTCACAAAAAAGTTTTTTAAAGAGTTTCTCTCTTTGTTTTATGCAATTTTTATTGTATAATTAGGTGATATATTTTGGAAAGGGATGATTTAATGACAAAGGCTGAAATCATCAACACCGTCAAGGGTTTACCTTCCTATGTCAAGGAGCATTGGAACAAACCTAACGAAGGTGAATATTTAACCCTTAAAGAAATGGCAGCCTACACTCTTACTCAAGGTGGCTCATATGTATTTTTAACTGCATCAGGTATTATTTCCTTCTCTGCAGGTTATTTCTGTGGTGCTGTTATGGGTATTGCTGCTATTGACTTCTCAATCATAAACATTATAAGCACAATCGTTGGTTACGTGCTTATGTTTATGAATCCTATCAATGTATTGATTTATGAAAATCACGGTGTGCTTACAAAGAAGATGAAGATTTTTGCTCATCTCTCCTTTGCAGGTAAACTCCTTGTAGGTATAGCCTGTTATTTCCTGCCACAAGGAATGTTTGAATCGGTTATCAACGGACTTCCACAGCTTGTGGGTAATATGCTGGTAACAGGTGCTATCTGGGACTATTTCCATTGGTTTGTTCGTAGAAAATTCTGTGCAAAATATGGTAGATTTAAGCCATTTGTACTCCTTTGTGGCATTCCTTCTGCAATACTTATTTCTGCAATTCCATATCTTCCTGTTCAGAATATGACCTACACAAACAAATTAGTTATTCTTCACTTTGCTTTTACATTGATGTCATATTTCTATAACAACTACACAGGCGTAAACACTCTTGTTACTTTTATGACACCAAACTCACAGGAAAGACAAAAGCTCCATTCAATTGCACCTATTATTTCAGGATTTTTCTCATCAGTTGTTGGAATGTTGCTTCCAATTCTCATTACTACAACCGGTGGATATTTAAGCCTTACAACATACAAAGTATTTATTCCTATATTCACAATTTCAGGTGCTATTATCTCCTTACTTGCAGTTTTCTGTAAGGAAAGAATTATTGAGCCACCTGTTGAAAAACGAGCAAAAGTTACCTTCTTCAAAGGTGCTAAAAATGTTCTTAAAAACAAGTATTTCTGGATTACAAAGGTTTCAAATGTAATTGGACAATGGCACGGACTTGTGGGAAATCTTCTTAGCTGGTGGTTTGTGTATTCACTTCGTATGGAATGGTTTTCAGGTGTTGCCGCAAACATTGTTGTTGCAGGTATGACTTTTGGTAACATTCTTTGCCCTATTCTTACAAAACGTTTCCAAAAACGAAACATTCTCATCAGTTTCCGTGGTGTAACTATTCTTACTGTATTGCTTATTGCACTTGCAGTTAAAATGGAAAATATCATCATCTTTATGGTGGCTATGTTCCTTAAAAACACTATTGCTCCTATTGTTGATGGTGTTAATGTTGGTCTTAATGCGGACATCCTTACTTACCACCAATGGAAATATGGTGAACGTGCAGACTCAATGTCAGGCGTTTTCGACTGGTTCTTGAATCCTGTTAACGTTGCTATTGGTTACATTATGCCATGGATGCTTTCAATGATAGGCTTTACATCTGACTGGGATGTGCTTTTCGACTCAACAATTCTTAACAATGTATTCAGCCTTTACACATGGGGTTCTGTTATCGGTCTTGTTTTACTTACTGTTCCATTTGTATTCTACGACCTTACAAGAGAAAAACACGATATGTGTGTTAAAGAATTGCAAGAAAGAGTCAAAGCCCTTGAAGAAGCAGAAAGTGAGGTGGAAGCAGTATGAAACGAATAGTTGCTATAATTTCACTTATTCTCTGCTTTTGTCTTGCCCTCTCAGGTTGTAGTTCAATTACCTCTGTTTTAGGTGGTGGAGAGGCAAATATCAAGTATGAAATCGTTGACGGAGAAGCCATCGTTAAGAGCGTACCTAACAAATCAACTATTAAAAAAATAGTTATTCCAGACGAATACGAAGGTGTGCCTGTTACTAAAATTGCTGATTTTGCTGCCATAAATCTTGAATATGTCACTGAATTTTACATTGGTAAAAATGTTAAAGAAATCGGTGTTTGGGCACTTGAAAACAATCAGCATATCACTGCATACGAGGTTGATGACAATAATCAATACATCTGTGATGTTGACGGTGTTATCTTCACAAAAGATATGAAAACTCTCCTTTTCTACCCTATTGCAAAAGATTTAAAGGATGCAAAGGACCACGAAGGTAAGGATATTAAAATCTCACAATATACAATTCCTGACGGAGTTGAAACAATCCGTTCAAAGGCATTTTACAAGGCTAGTAGCCTTACAGATGTTAAGATTCCTTCAAGTGTGAAGAAAATCGAGGAAAAGGCTTTCTTCCGTTGTGAGAGAATGGAAAATCTCGTACTCCCACAAGCACTTGAATTTATTGGACAAGATGCTTTTTCATATTGCTATGGATTGAAGGAAATCAATATTCCTGCCAATGTAAAGGAAATTGGTGAATATGCTTTCTATAACTGTACAAATCTTTTTACAATTAATATGAATAATTCGGAAAGCAATTTAACTCTTGGTGAAAAGTGGTATCCTACCAATAACGGACTTGATATTGATGAGTTAAAAATTAATTGGAAATAAAAAAACTCCCAGTAGGGAGTTTTTTTATGCTTCTTCAAACATATCTGCAAGTTTACGAGCAGCGTCTTTAAGGTTCTTAACACATTCAGGGATATCCTCTTTTTTGTAATTGTCCATATAATAACTTGATTCGAGAGTAAAATACCCATCATAACCGATTTCCTTAAGAGCCTTTACAATAGGCACAAAATCAATCTTCATTGAAAATGGGATTTGATGTGAATCGTGGAGTTTATCGTTATCGTGAATGTGTAACGCTTTAAGACGGCTACCCAATGCCTTAATCATTTCAACTGCAGTTGTGTTACTACCCTTCATTTCTGCATGGCCAATATCAAGACAAGCAACAAAAAAGTCGTCATTTACAGCATCAAGATGTGCATTAAAGCTTTCAGGAGTAGCACAAGCTGCAAAACAGGAGTGTTTGTGAAATTTTTTCCAATTCCACATGTTTTCCGTTGCGATTTTTACATTATGCTCCTTGGCAAATGGTAAAAGTTCAAAATACATCTCTGCATTTTCTTCTGGTGCACCATCATTCATAGGGTGGATTATAAGAATCTCGCCCCCTGCTTCTGCAAGACATTCAATAGCACGTTTAAGCCAATCCATACTCTTTGGTGAACTTGGAAATGGTGCATGTCCCTGATTACAGATGATTCCGTTATCAAGTCCGATTTGTTTAAGTTTTCGAGAAAATGCAAGATAGTCCCCTTGTGCTGTTATATGATTTGTCGGCACTAAAACACCATTTTTCTTTTCGCACATCTGAAACATTGAAAAATCCCAAGCATCAAAACCTGTTTTCGCAACAAGCTCAACAGCCTTTTCTTCACCAATATGTAATGCGATTGAATCTATTTCAGTTGAAATTTTCATATAATCACCTATTTTCTGATATTGTGGTAAATTGGGAGTTTGTGTGGCTTCGCCACAATGAAGTAAATCCTTGCGGATTTATGAAGTATCTTACGATATGAAGTAGCGTTGCTATGAAGTATGCCTGATGGCATATGAAGGGATTTACTTTACTTCATATTTGCGACAGCAAATACTTCATAATTGAAAATTACTTCATATTGCGTAGCAATACTTCATTCATTCTCCCCTACAAATTCAAATTTTATATTTCGACTTCTGCTGTAATCATAAAATGGTCGGAAACATAGGATTTACCCATTTTTTCGTTGTGCACTTTATAATTGCTGATTTTTGATGATTTATCTGCAAAAATAAAGTCAATTGGCGCATCGTCATTTACTCTACCCCAACCATGATAAGTAGGTGTTTTGTTTCCATTTTCAACTGTGTCAGATGCCTTTACAAATCCTTTGTCTTCAAGGGCTTTAATTGCAAGTCCGTCAGGGAATTGATTAAAGTCACCTGTTATTACAACAGTGATTTCAACATATTTATTCTTAACTTCCTCTGTTTTTTCTGCAATAAGTTTTCCACCTAAATCCTGTGCCTCTGTACTTACATGGTCAAGATGAGTGTTGAAATGAGCCACTAATTCACCTGTATTTTTGTTTTTAAGCACTACAAAAGAACAAATTCTATAACATGCAGCGCCATCAAATTTTGATTCTGTGCCAGGTGTATTAGAAATCCAGAATGTGTCGCTTTCTACCAACTCGAACTTATCTTTAAGATAGAAGATACCACTCATTTCAGAGGTTTCCACCTTTTCATCACCACCACGGATAACTCCGTAATAGTCATACTGTGGTAAAAGTTCTTGCATCTTTTCTTCCCAAATACTATTAAGCTCCTGAACACCTAAAACATCCGGCAAACAGTTATTGATTTGCTGTGCAAAGAGATGTGCACGACGAGTTGTATAAGTGCCTTCAATAAATTTGCCCCAAGGGGATGCTGTATTATAACTTGCTACAAGCAAAGTGTCATTATCCTTTATTCTTTCCTCTGCAGATTTAATTTCAACCTTTGGTGTCATAGGAAATATTCCAAAAAACACACCAGTTGCAATACCAAGTGCTGACACCAATGCAACGGAAGATATAACTATTGCTTTCACTTTTTTATTCATAAAATCCTATCCTTTCATAGGGTAATTTAATCTCAATAAATTGGGAGTTTATCGAAATAAATAATTCGTAGGGGTCGGCGTCCTCGACGACCCGCCGTTGGCTTATCTATTCATTTGGTTCGGGTCGTCGAGGACGCCGACCCCTACAACAATCTCCCCTACAAATTCAAATTTCTCTTTTTTACATAATTTATCACAAAAATAAAGTATGGTCAACTGTATTGTAAAAGATAATATTTTGTGCTATCATATCAAGTGGAGTAATTTAATTTTTTATATTTCGGAGAAATATTATGAATATTGTAATTGTTGGTGACGGAAAAGTTGGCGCTACTCTTGCTGAACATCTTTCAGCAGAAGAGCATAATGTCGTTGTTATTGACCGCAACCCAAAAGTTATTGAGCAGATGGTAAATTCCTATGATGTTATGGGAATTTGCGGAAATGGTGCGAGTTATGATGTGCAGATTGAAGCAGGTGTTCAGGATGCACGTCTGTTTATTGCTGCCACAAGCTCGGACGAGCTCAACATTCTTTGTTGTCTTATGGCAAGAAAAATTGGTGCTCATCACACTATTGCTCGTGTACGCAACCCTGATTACTTAAAACAGCTCAATTTCATTAAAGAAGAATTGGGACTTAGTATGATTGTTAATCCGGAATATGATGCTGCCAACGAAATTGCAAAAGTTCTTCGTTTCCCTAGTGCAACAAACATTGAATCCTTTGCAAAAGGACATGTTGACCTTGCAGAAGTCAAGCTTTCCCCAGAGTGTCCGTTGTGCAATAAACAGCTTATGGATATTTTCCGTTCATATAAGACCAAAGTTCTTATCTGTGCTGTTCAGCGTGGTAACGAAGTTTATATACCTCGTGGTGATTTCGTCCTTAAAAGTGGAGATAAAATTCACATTACTGCAACAAGAACTGCTCTTATTGCCTTTATGAAAGAGGCAAAACTTTATAAACAGCGTACAAAGAATATTATGATTATCGGTGGTGGCAAGATGGGTTATTATCTTGCTCGTCAGCTTTCTGAAACTGGTGGTTATAATATCCGTATTCTTGAAATGGATGAAAAACGTTGTGAGGAACTTTGTTCCTTACTTCCAAAAGTTGATATTATCAACGCAGATGGTACTGACCAAAGTACTCTTCATGAGCAAGGAATAGACAATGTTGATGCTTTTGTTGCTCTTACTACAATTGACGAAGAAAACATTATTACCTCTATGTACGCTTCTTCCCTTGGTGTTGGCAAAACAGTTGCGAAGGTTAATCGTGTTTCTGCAAAAGTCCTTGAAAGTATCGGTATGGATAGTGCATTTTCATCAAAGACAATTGCAGCAAACAGAATTTTAGGTTATGTACGTGCTTTGGAAAATTCAGGTGAATCCAATATCCAGACTCTTTACAAATTAGTTGGTGACAGAGTTGAAGCTCTTGAATTTATAATTTCTGACGATTTCAAAGACACAGGAATTCCACTTAAAAATCTCAGTTTACGAAGCGATACACTTATTGCATCCATCATCCGTAAGGGTGAGGTTATCTTCCCAGGTGGTAATGACACAATTGAAATTGGTGACAATGTTATTGTCGTTTCCAAAATCCATAACATAGGAAATATCAATGAAATTTTTAAATAAATCGGTGACAGTATGAATAATAAAATGGTGTTCCGTGCAATAGGCAAACTTTTGTTAGCAGAAGCTTTGCTTATGCTCCTACCCCTTGCAGTTTCTATTTACTACAAGGAAAAACTTGAATATGTTTTTCTTATCACAATAGGCTTGTTAAGTGCAACAGGTCTGTTGATGTCTGCACCAAAAATTGAAAACAGACGTGTTTTCGCACGTGAAGGATTTGTAATTGTTTCACTTTCTTGGATTTTGATGTCTCTTTTCGGTGCATTACCATTTTATATTTCAGGTGCAATCCCATCATTTGTTGATGCTCTTTTTGAAACAGTTTCAGGTTTTACAACAACGGGTGCAACAATTCTTACGAATATTGAAATTCTTCCAAGAAGCTTACTCTTCTGGAGAGCATTCACCCACTGGATTGGTGGTATGGGTGTTATCGTGTTCGTTCTTGCGTTCTTATCACAAAAAGATATGCAGTCAATGCACATCATGCGTGCCGAAGTCCCAGGTCCTAGTGTTGGTAAGCTTGTTTCAAAGGCAACTGTTACTGCGAGAATCCTTTACATAATGTATAGTGTATTCACTATTGCTCAAATTATAGCACTTCTTTGTTGTAAAATGCCTCTTTTTGATAGTGTTACAACTGCTTTTGCAACTGCCGGAACAGGTGGTTTTTCAATTAAAAATGCAAGTATCGCAGCATATAACAGTTTATCCATAGAAATAGTTTGTGGAGTCTTTATGTTGCTTTTCGGCATCAACTTTAACCTCTTTTATCTTATTCTTGTCAAGCAATTTAAACGAGCATTTAAGAGTGAAGAATTGTGGGCTTATTTAGGTATTATTGCTGTTACAATTGGTATAATCACAATAAACATTATGCCACTTGTAGGCTCTTTAGGAAGCTCATTAAGACAAGCAGGTTTTCAGGTTGTATCAGTTATAACCACAACAGGTTTTGTCACTGCAGATTTTAATCAATGGCCTATTCTTTCACAAATTCTCATAATTACTTTAATGTTTATCGGTGCTAGTGCAGGTTCAACCGGTGGTGGTTTGAAGGTAGGACGAGTTATTATACTTTATAAATCCGCTATAAGAGAATTAAGACGTGCAATCAACCCAAAACGAGTAAAATCCATCCGCCTTGATGGGTCTGCTCTTGACAAGGAAACTGTTTCAGCTACAGGTATGTATTTCATTGTATATATAATGATAATTGCAGTTTCCGTTCTTTTAGTTTCTTTAAACAACCTTGATTTAATCACAACATTCACTTCAGTTGTGACCTGTATAAACAATGTGGGACCAGGTTTATCATTGGTTGGTCCTGTGGAAAATTTCAGCGACCTATCCATACTTACCAAATTAGTTCTTACTACCGATATGTTGGTGGGACGACTTGAAGTGCTTCCAATGATTATTCTGTTTATCCCTTCTACATGGAAAAAAAGTACTTAAGGATTTTCCTTAAGTACTTTCTTTTTTTATTTCATTTTTTCAAGTTTACTACGATTTGCAACAACAATAAGCTTTGTTGATGCTTCAAGTGGTCGGTTAGGGTCAATTTCTGTGGTTACATCATTATCCTGCTGAACTGCAATTACATTTATTGAGTATTTTTTTCTAAGATTTAACTCAATCAAGTTTTTACCTATCCACTCAGGCTTAACATCAATCTCCACAAGTGAAACATTGTTTGTTAATTCAAGAATATCCACAAATCCAGAACTTAACAAATTCTTTGCCAATCTTGTTCCTGCTTCATATTCAGGCAAAACAACCTTATCTGCACCAACCTTGCTTAAAATTCTGCACTGTGTTTCGTTAGCACATTTTGTTATTACAGTTTTAACACCCACCTCTTTACACAAAGTGGTTGCCATTACACTTGTTTCAAGGTTACTTGCAACCGCTACAATCGCAACATCCACATTGGATATACCCAACTGCTCTATTGCATCCATATCGGTTATATCTGCACATTTGCAAAGAGGAAAATCGTTTACTACATTATTGATAAGGTCCTCATCAGAATCTACCACAAGCACCTCTGCACCATTTTCAACAAGTTCTTTTGCAACTGCATATCCATATCTGCCCATACCAAGTACGGCATAAGTATTATTTGTTTTCATAATATTCCCTTTCTGAGTTAATATTAACCCACACTTATTTCTTCATACGGAGTTTTTACGGTGTTCCATTTTTCTTTTTTTACATTAAGCACAAGTGCTAAGGATATTGGACCTACTCGACCAAGATACATTGTGGCAATAATAATTAACTTGCCCCATATATTTAAACTGGAGGTTAGGTTGCGTGTTAAACCTACCGTTGCCGTAGCACTGACTGTTTCGTACAAAATATCCACCAAATCAGCCTCTGTCACCCAAGAGAGAAGTATTGTTGACACCATTGTAATTGCAAAGGACAAACTACAAACTGCTATTGCCTTTTTTACTGCTTTTTGGTGTATTGAACGATTGAAAATTGTAATTTCATTTTTATTCTTTATCATTGATGAAGCAGTAATCAACAAAACAGCAATAGTAACTGTCTTTATACCACCTGCTGTACCAACAGGTGAACCACCTATAAACATCAGTAACATTGACACAACTGCTGATGAATTTGTAAGATATTCTTGTGGCACTGTTGCAAAACCTGCTGTTCTTGTTGTAACAGACTGAAAAAATGATATTTGCACCTTGTTAAATAAGGATTGCTCACCAAGGGTGAGAGGATTATTATATTCTAAAATAAAAAATGTAAACGCACCAACAAAAATAAGTATTGATGTCATCCATATTGCAATTTTACTGTGTAGAGTAAGTCGTTTAACACAAGCAAAACCTTGTTTTTTCCAAAGTGATGATATGCGAAACAAATCCCACCAGACAATATATCCAAGGCCACCAACCACAATTAGAATGCAAGTTACTAAATTGATTATAGGATTCTGTGCATAACCACACAAACTGTTTTCTGCTATAATGTCAATACCTGCATTACAAAATGCTGACACTGAATTAAAAATTGACACCCAAATTCCTCGTGCACCATATTCAGGTACAAAAACAGTCATATAAAGTAATGCACCAACACCTTCAACAATAAATGTTCCTGCTATTACCTTTTTCACAAACTTTACAAGTCCTGAAAGAGTGTTGAGATTAAATGCATCCTGCAATAGTAGTCGGTCAGAGATTCCGAATTTTTTATTCAAAGCAATCATAAATCCTGACACAACAGTAACTATGCCCAATCCACCCACTTGAATAAGAAACAAAATAACTGCTTGACCAAAAAAACTCCATGTTGTAACGGTTGGCAACGTCACAAGACCTGTCACACAGGTTGCAGTAGTTGCAGTAAACAAAGCGTCTATATATGATACAGATTTTCCATCAACAGTACTTATGGGTAATGAGAGAACTACACTACCCAACAATATAACTGCCAAAAAACTTAGCATTATAATCTGCGTTGTTGACAAAGAGATGCGTTTTTTCTTCATAGAACAAATTTCCCAACACTAAAATTTCTTTTTCTCTTGTTTTTAAAAAAATTTTCTATTATAATAATTATTGGTTTGATTATAACATAAAAATATTTATATATCAATAAAATAAATTCTAAACAAATATGGGGAAAATTTATGTTACCTAAACGTGTTTATGCAAAAATCAATCTTGACAATATAAAAAAGAATATTCATACTGTCCGAGAAAAATTCGGTGACGGTGTTAAAGTTATGGGTATTGTTAAAGCAAACGCCTATGGACATGGTGCTGTTGAGGTTGCAAAAGCCATGGAAGAAGCAGGTGTTGGATATTTTGGTGTTGCTGCTATTGATGAGGCTCTTGAATTACGTCAGAATGGTATTAAAACCCCTATTTTGATTTTAGGTCAGATTTTTATTCAGGATTATATCACTGCTATTGAAAATGACATTACCTGCACGGTTGCAGAATCCGACACAGCAAGAAGGCTTTCTGCTACTGCATTAAGTATTGGCAAAAAAGCAGATGTTCATATTAAAATTGATACCGGTATGGGCAGAATTGGTTTTCAAACAGATGAAAACGGATATAATGAAGTTAAATCTCTTTTCAATCTTGAAGGACTTAATATTACTGGTGTTTTCACACATTTTGCTTGTGCAGATATGAAGGACAAAACCTTTACTGAAAACCAGAAAAATAAGTTTTTGGAATTCACTGACAAACTTACAGATTATGGTTATAAAATTCCTATGCGACATATGTATAACAGTGCCTCAGTCCTTGATTTAGATGGATACTCTGGCGAGATGGTTCGTTGTGGAATTATGGCATACGGACTTTACCCATCGGACGAAGTTAGCAAAGAGATGGTTCTCTACCCTGCCTTTGAATTCAAAAGCAGTATTTCCTTTGTAAAGGATGTAAAAAAAGGCTTCACCGTTAGTTACGGCTCCACCTTTGTTACTGAAAAAGATATGAAAATTGCCACTGTGCCTGTTGGCTATGCTGATGGTTATCCTCGTTACCTTTCAAGTAAGGGTGAGGTTTTAGTCAACGGTGTCCGTTGCAAAATTATTGGCAGAATTTGCATGGACCAATTTATGATTGATGCAACACATATGCCCGACATCAAAATCGGTGACGAAGTTACCCTTGTTGGTACACAGGGAAACGAAACAATTACTGTCGAGGACATTTCCGACCCTGAAGCACGTTTCAACTATGAATTTGTTTGTCTGATTACTCCACGAGTACACCGAGTTTATATCAAAGACGGAAAACCTCTTAAATAATCAAAAAAGCGGGAGAAAAATTTCTCTCGCTATTTTCATGTCAAATTTGAATTTGTCGGGGAGATTGAATGAAGTATTGCTACGCAATATGAAGTAAAGTAAATCCCTTCATATGCCGTCAGGCATACTTCATAGCAACGCTACTTCATATCGTAAGATACTTCATAAATCCG
>CALEIS010000151.1 GCA_937877675.1 uncultured Clostridia bacterium
AAGGGCAGAAATGCTGTTCTTCTTGAAAACAACGGTGCTCTTTGTGTTGCAGGTAATGAATTTGATGCAGGTGCTATTGAATTTATCACTAACAAGGGTGCTAAGATTCAGGTAAGTGCAAAGATGTTTGATAAGGTTGAGCCAATCAACCCACTTGAAACAAGAATTATGAATCTTGTTTACAGACTCAAATATTCAAAGCAGGCAGGCAAATAATTACATAAAAAAATTACCCCGAAGGATTTATTCCCTCGGGGATTTTTTTGTTTAACTTTATTCTTTATGCTACTTTTCCAAACTGAGTGTAATCATAGTATCTGATAACAGTGAAATGTCTGAGGAATTTGTATTTTGCATTAATAACCTTCTTTGAGATATTTCCGTCACAGAATGCAATTACTGGTCCCATAAAGAATGCTGTCACAACTGTACCGATGCCAATTGGACCACTGAGAATAAATGCTACAAGAGTACAGATAAGGTCTGTGATTACCCTGCTCCACTTGTATTTAATTTTAATATTATCTTCCATAACAAAACCGAGTGCATCATAAGGTGATACACCAAGGTTACAGTTGAAGTAAAGTGATGCAGAAAGACTTAAAAGGAAAACTCCCAATGCCATGCATACGAGTTTTAATGCAAAAGTTTTTTCCTGAGGAAGAATTGCTGCATAGATATTTGTGAAGAATTCGCAAACATATCCGACACCAACCATATTTACTACTGTACCTACGCTGATAAGTTTTTTTGCCATAACCGCTACAAGGATTAAAATCATTCCATTTACACACATTTGGTAAAATCCAAAACTTATACCAAGCTTTGCGCTAACACTCATATTAAGTGCTGTGAATGGGTCAACTCCCATTCCTGAATAAGAGAATATTGAAACGGAGAAACCCATAAGAAGAATGCTCATAATCATTATTGCCATTCTTTTTGCTCCGTCTTTTTGTGAGATAATGCTAATTGGGTTCATGCTTTTTAAAATTTGTGTCATCTGTTGTATTCGCCTTTTTTATTTGTATATTTTTCACAAAGAACCATTCTTTGTTTTGTCATATATTACTATACAAAAGAGGTAAAGTCAACAAAACTTCGTTAAAAAAATAACTTTCTACCTTTGGCACAAATTTACAAATTCATACAGTTGTTTTTGTGCAATTTTACTAACGATTTAAATAAAAAATAGCGGGAGCAAGCCCCCGCCTTACATTATAATATTAAATTTTGATTTATTTTTTTCGCAAGACAATATGGCAGAGGCGAAGCTGTATCAGCTATATTGCGAGCTGATTGACACGAAGTATTGCGGAAAAAGAAACAAAATTATGATAATTTATGGATGAATAAGCCTGAAAGAAGTTTTGGTTCAAACCATGTTGATTTTGGTGGCATAACCTTTCCTGCATCAGCAATATCCATAAGCTCGTTGAGTGATGTTGGGTACATAGCAAAAGCCAATTTCATACCCTCTGCACATCTTCTTTCAAGTTCACCTAAACCACGGATACCACCAACAAAGTCAATTCTCTTGTCTGTTCTTGGGTCAGTAATGTTGAGAATTGGTGTAATGAGGTTGTTTTGAAGAATTGAAACATCAAGGCACTCAACAGGGTCGTTTTCGTTGATGAATTCTGCCTTTGCTGTTACCTTATACCATTTATTATCAAGATACATACCAAATGTATGACGCTCTTTTGGTGCATAAGGGCTTTCGTTTGCTTCTTCTACCACAAATTTTTCACCCATTTTTGCGATAAATTCTTCACTTGTA
Organism: uncultured Clostridia bacterium; assembly: GCA_937877675.1. GTDB lineage: Bacteria > Bacillota > Clostridia > Oscillospirales > Acutalibacteraceae > Fimenecus. The sequence continues at coordinate 1,781 of CALEIS010000151.1, forward strand.
TTTCCGTTAAGGTCAGCCATTACACGATTGTAGTCCATAATTTTGAGTTGGTCACAAGGGAAGATAACTGAAAGGAAGAAATTGAATTCTGCATCTCTGTCATACTCGCCTTCACCACGTCTTCTTTCACCGACGCGGACTGCAGAAGCACATCTGTGGTGACCATCGGCAATATAGAGATATGGAATTTCTGCAAATTCTTTTACAAGAGTATCAATAACTGTATCGTCATCAACAACCCACACTGTCTGTGCAACACCATCATCACTAACGAAATCATAAACTGGTGCATGTGTATTTTTCCAGTTTTCTGTAATGTCAGAAACAGTCTTGTTTTCACGATGTGTAAGGAAAATTGGTCCTGTGTTTGCATCAAGAGTGTCAACGTGACGGATTCTGTCGGCTTCCTTATCAGCACGAGTAAATTCATGCTTTTTAATCACATTGTTTATGTAGTCATCAACTGCAGTACAACCTACGATACCTGTCTGCTCACGGCCTAACATAATCTGACGATAAATATAAAGCATTGGTTTTTCGTCCTGTGCACAAATTCCGTTAGCACTTAATGCTTCAAGATTTTCCTTTGCTTTCTGATAAACTTCCGCAGAATAAATGTCAATACCCTGTGGTAAATCAACTTCTGCTTTATCAACATGCAAGAATGAATAAGGCTTATCCTTAACCATCTCTCTTGCTTCTTCTGAATTCATTACATCATATGGCAAAGCACCAACCTGACTTGCATATTCATCCTTTGGTCTTACTGCCTTAAATGGTTTAAGAATTGCCATTTTTATTTCCCCTTTTCATTACATAAAGTACTAATTTTAATATTACAAACGATGCTATGACACCAATCAAAGCACCTGTACTATCAACAAGAATATCGCTTAACTGAAATGCTCTGTCCGGGACAAAAATCTGATGTATTTCATCGGTTATTGCATACAAAACTGTCCCTGAAAATGCAAATACCGAAGTTAGTTTATTTTCCCAAGTAGCATAAATAGCGTTAAACATCAACAGAGCAAGTCCCATAAACTCAAGCATATGAGCAAATGTACGAAGTAAAGCTTCGCTGATGGTTATTCCCATCCAATTAAGCAGTGACATTACAAATGAGCCACTTAACTCTGAAGATTCTTCACCATTTTGTGCAGATAAGCAAAAGATAACTATCATACACGCTAAAACTAATATCCACGATATTACAATGTAGTTTTTTCTTCTTTTTGTCATTTTTTCTGTCCCTTATAGAAATATACATTTGATGTGTCTCCACAGAAATATATACCTGTTACGCCCTTTGCATATGCAAAAACTGTACTTTCTGTTGTAATAGGCATAACAACAGCATTCTTCAACAAGTAACTCTGACAATCCTTGCATTTCTGCTCGGATGGATACATTTTATATTCTTTAACCAAACGGTCGTATTCGTCTGAACTGTATTTTCCAATATTCTTTCTGTGGTTGGTTGTAAACATTGAAAGGAAATCACCAGAATCAGCCAAATCTATTGAAAGTGGATAAATTGCAAGGTCAAAGTCACCTTTATTCACTTTTGTTCTGAAATCTGCGCTTTCAACAACTGTAAGTGTTCCGTTAAGCTCAACACCAATATTCTTCTGCCAACAACTGATTATTGCCTTTGCCATTGTTTCATATTCCGTTGTGCAAAGGATGTTTATTGTAACTTTATCCATATCCAATTCATTAAGAGCCTTTTTCATCTTTGCTCTTGCATCTGACACATTTGTGGATAAGCATTCAACACTATTAACACTCATTTTATAGTGGGTTGGAACAAGAATATTTGTAGGTTTATCAGTCAAGGACGACAACTCTATACCCTCTACTAAACCTATTCTCAAAGAGTTATTCTGTATTGTTGTTCTTGACATATTAAAGACTAAGGATGTTGTGATGTTGTTAAAGCTTGTCTGAATAACTTTTTTGTTCAATTCTTCCACTGCAACCTGATTAGTAAGAAAACTTGCAGAATATGTCTTTTTGTTTATCTTTTTCGCAATATCTGCCTGGTCATTGTTTACATACAATCTTACTGATATAGGGTTTGCTGCAAAATTACCTTTGTATTCTTCGTTTTTTGTTATTCTTACAGATTCTTTATCTACAATATCTGAAAGATAAAATGCACCATTAGAAATAATATATTTCTTTTCCAAACCATATCTACCATTTGTAAGGTTGAAAAACTCTTCGTCGCAAGGATAGGAAACTGGTTGACTCAAAGCATAAATGAAATTGTCGTCTTTTCTTTCCAAAGTAATTTCTAAAGTATAATCATCTATTACTCGCAAACCCAAATCTGATGCTTTGCCAATATTATTATGTACATTTTCTGCATTTTTTATAGCACTAATCAATTCATAGCCAGGTGCATTTGTTTCAGGTAAGATACCACGAGTTAAACCAAATGCGAAATCGTGAGCAGTTACTTTGCCGTCAATGCTAATTTCTTTTTCTTCGAGGAAAGATTTAACGGAATTTGAAATAAAATATTTCATATCCTTATTCAAATAAAAAGTATATGTCAAACCATCTTCTGAAATTTTATAATCAGATATAGCACATTTTTGAGGAGCACCTTGTTCATCCAACTTAAACAAGCCGTCAAAAATATTGACAGCTACAATCTTTTCACCCTGACTTTCTGCAACTTGTGGGTCAAAATGTTCAGGCATAGTATTTATTGCACATGAAAAATACTTGTCATCATCACTTGAACACCCTGCAAAGCAAGTCATAAGCAACACTATTGAAATAAAAATGCTTATAATTTTCTTAGTCATTTTATTCACCATTTGATATTATACCAAAGAAAATATATTATGGCTACATTTTAACAAATTTTTTTATAAAAATATATCTTTTATTGTATTCTATATGTTATAATATGTATATATTTTTAATATGGAGAGATAAATATGACTTCAAGCGATATTTTATTGATTATTTCCGTTATAATGTCTGCACTTTCAGTTATTCTCGTTGCAGGTGTTTTAAAGAATTCAAAAAATAATGCGAACAATTCTGTTGAACAAAAAATCGACTACATAAACAAGAATATGGGAGATGAATTTCACAGAATTCGTGTTGAAAACCAAAATGCTAACAAAGAAATTCGTGAAGATGTTAAAAAGAGTCTTGATGAGATGAATCTTCGCATCGACAATATGAATAAGGGTAATTTTGAACATCGTGAAAAGGTTATTCAGATGCTTGTTGACCAAGGTGATAAGCAAAACAAATCACTTGAAACATCAATTACTAAAATGCAGGAATCAAACGAAAAGAAGCTTGAAGAAATGAGAGTTACGGTTGACGAAAAACTTACTGCAACTCTTACAACAAGACTTAATTCCTCATTTAAGACTGTTTCTGACCAACTTGAAAACCTTTATAAATCCCTTGGTGAAATGCAAAAACTTTCAACAGGTGTTACGGAAAATGTTACTGCACTTAACAGAGTCCTTACCAATGTTAAGGCTCGTGGCACTTGGGCAGAAGTACAATTAGAAGGAATTTTAAATCAAACTATTCCAAATATGTTCCTAAAGAATGTGGCTACTGTACCAAATTCCCTTGACCGTGTTGAATTTGCAATCCGTATTCCTTCAAGTGAGAAAGATGGCAACGATATTCTTCTTCCAGTTGACTCAAAATTCCCTATGGAAGATTATGTGCGTCTTTGTGATGCCGCTGACCGTGCAGATGCTGATGCAGTAAAACTTGCACGAAAAGAACTTGAAAACAGAGTTTTGGGTGAAGCAAAATCTATTGCTAAATACATTCATGTACCAAATACAACACCATTTGCAATTATGTATCTTGCAACAGAAGGTCTTTATGCAGAAATTGCATCTTCACGTACAGGGTTACCTGAAAAAATTCAGAATGAATATAATGTTATGATTGCAGGTCCATCCACAATCACTGCACTTCTCAACTCACTTTCAATGGGCTTTAAAACAATTGCCATCAACGAAAAAGCAAATGAAGTTCGTGAAATTCTTGGTGCTGCAAAGGCTCAATACGAAAAATTTGGTGATTTACTCAGTAAGGCAAAGAAAAAAGTTGACGAAGCAGGTAAAACCCTTGAAGACGCTGAACGCAAGAATTTATTTATTCAACGCAAACTCAAAAACATCGAATCTATTGATAGTGTTTCGGCTGATAAACTTTTATTTGACGAAACCGATAGTATTGATGTATAATAAAAATGTTAATTAAAAATGTAAATTTTTAGGAGGAAATGGAAATGGCTCTTAAACACGCTGACCTTATTGCACAGATGACTCTTGAAGAAAAAGCAAGTTTGTGCGATGGTCTTGACTATTGGCACAGCCAACCTGTTGAAAGACTTGATATTAAATCAATCGCTCTCAATGACGGACCTCATGGTATCCGTAAAAAAGGTGACCCAAAAGAAAATACTGATGTTCTTTTAGGTGTTCCTGCAATCTGCTTCCCTACAGCATCTGCTACTGCATGTTCATGGGATACTGACCTTATCTACAAGATGGGTGAAGCTCTCGGTGACGAATGTCGTAAGGAACAGGTTTCCGTACTCTTAGGACCTGGTACAAACATCAAACGTTCACCACTTTGCGGCCGTAACTTTGAATATTTCTCAGAAGATGGCTTGCTTGCAGGTGAAATGTCTGCTGCTTTCGTAAATGGTGTTCAGAGTAAAGGTATCGGTACATCTCTTAAACACTATGCTGCAAACAATCAGGAAACTCGCAGAATGACAGTTAACTCAGTTGTTGACGAAAGAACTCTTCGTGAAACATATCTTCTTCCTTTCGAAATCGCAGTTAAAAAGTCACAGCCTTGGACAATCATGAACTCATACAACAGAGTTAACGGCACATATGCTGCTGAAAACAAGTGGTTGCTTACTGATGTTCTTCGTGACGACTGGGGTTATGAAGGTGTTGTTATCACTGACTGGGGCGCAGAAAACGAAAGAGTTCCTGGACTTATTGCAGGTCAGGAAATCGAAATGCCAACATCTTCAGGTATTGGTACAAAACTCATTATCGACGCAGTAAACGATGGTTCTCTTGATGAAGCTATCCTTGATGCTGCTTGTGATAAGATTATTGAACTCACAAAGAAGGCTGAACCTCTTCTTGGTCAAAAATTTACATATGATGCAGATGCTCATCATCAATTTGCTCGTGAAATCGCAAGTCAGTGTATGGTTCTTATGAAGAACGATAACAACATTCTTCCATTGAAGAAGGATGCAAAAATTGCTCTTATCGGTGAGATGGCACACACACCTCGTTATCAGGGTGCTGGTTCATCACTCATCAACCCAATTAAGCTTGACAGCGCATATCAGACAATGAAGGATATGGGTGTTGACTTCACATTTGCAAAAGGCTATGAGCTTAAAAAGTGTAAAGAAAAGAAAGCACTTGAACTTATTGTTGATGCTAAGAACAAGGCTAAAACTGCTGATGTTGCTGTTGTATTCATTGGTCTTACAGACGAATACGAAACAGAAGGTGCTGACAGACATCACCTTTCAATTCCTCCAATGCACATTACTCTTGTTGAAGAAGTTGCAAAGGTTAACCCTAACACAGTTGTTGTGCTTTCAGGCGGTGCTTCTGTAGAAATGCCATGGGCTGACAAAGTTCCTGCAATTCTCAATATGTTCCTTACAGGTCAGGCTGCTGGTAGTGCAGTTTGCGATATTCTCTTCGGTGATGTTAACCCAAGTGGTAAGCTCAGTGAAACATACCCACTTGCTCTTGAAGACAATTCAAGCCATAACTACTTCCCAGGTACAACTGTTTCAGTTGAATACAGAGAAGGCATTTATGTAGGTTACAAATACTACGATACAGCAAACAAAGAAGTTGCATTCCCATTCGGCTTTGGTCTTTCATACACAACATTTGAATATAGCGATATTAAGGTTTCTGCAGACAAGATTAAGGATACAGATACTGTTACAATTTCATTTAAAGTTAAAAACACTGGTGATGTTGATGGTGCTGAAGTTGCTCAGCTCTATGTTAACGACGTTGAAAGCACAATCTATCGTCCAGTTAAAGAACTTCGTGGCTTTAAGAAGGTATTCTTAAAAGCAGGTGAAGAAACAGAAATTTCTATTGACCTTGACAAACGTGCATTTGCATATTACAACGTTAACCTTGGTGATTGGCATGTTGAAAGTGGTGACTTCAAGATTCTTGTTGGTGCATCTAGCCGTGACATCAAACTTGAAGCAACTGTTAATGTTGAATCAACAGTTGAGGCAGAAATTCCTGATTACAGAAAATCTGCTCCTTGCTACTATGGTGCTGACATCATGGCAGTAAGTGACGAGGCTTTCAAGGCTGTTTATGGTAAAGAACTCCCACCATCACAGAGAGATAAGAACGCACCATTCACAGTACTCAACACAATTGAGGACTCAAAAGATGGCAAATGGGGTGGCAGACTTTACAGACTCCTCATCAAACTTCTTGGTGCTGACACATTGGCAGGTGCTGTTGCTACACAGCTTCCTATCAAGAACTTTATCTCAATGAGTTTTGGTCTTTTCAGCCCAGAAATGGCAGAAGGTCTTATCCTCATTCTTGCTGAAGACAAACTCGGTAAAGGCCTCAAGATTATTTTCAAGGGTGTTCCAAACCTCATTAAGAATCTTGGCAGATTAAAGAAAATCTAAAACTTTTACAAAAACAAACTCCGAAGATGATTTAATTCATCCTCGGAGTTTTATTTTATTTATTCTGTTGTATCATCCGTATTCTCGGTATCTTCGTTTGATTCTGTCGGCGTTTCTTCAGTTTTTTCGTCATTGGTTAAATCAGGCTCGTTAGTTTCTGTTTCCTCTTCAGATTCTACTGTCTCTTCCTCTGATTTCTTTGCTTCAGCCAACGCCTTTTTATGACTCTTCATTCTTACCAACAAAATAATTACAACCATTATCACTGCCAAAAGAACAACGGCACAGGATATCAAAATTCCCATCATAGGTGGAATGTATGGTGAAATAATTGGCATAATAGGCAATTTGTATAAATCAGCACCAGTGTTAGTATCATAAGGAATTCTGATAACGCTTATTGAATATCCCTCAATGCTATATGGGATAACATTGTTATCTATCTGTAATTTTGCTTCTACAGGTGCTACATGCAACTGTTGTCCTGGCTCATTACACGCTGACTTAAATGTTTCTGACATATACTGTACGGATGGGTTGTTTGGATTACTAAATCCATCCACACTTATATTGATTCTTTGAGTTTTTCTTGTGCTATTGACAATTTTAACATAGATTACTTTCTTTTCGGTATCCACAGTAACAGATTGATAAATACCTTTTTCTTCCATATTAAAATCTGTGTTCACATAATTCGTACCCATATTATTTGCAAATATCATCTGCATATAATAATCAGGTGTGTACACCATTTCGTTAGAATTAAACCATACCATACTAGTATCGGTTGTCTGGGCGTTTACCTTTGATAAGAATGTATGATATGATATCATTTTCACCATATCGGAATTACGCTCAACACCTGTAAGAAATGCTGCATTTTCAATGGCTGACCAGATATTATTCTTTGTAAGCGTGTCACCAACCTTGGTATTTACACCATACTCCCCAACCATTACTTTAGCACCGGAACGGTCATAGTTATCATATTTATAGGAATTCTTAAATAATGTTCCACCCTCAACATTATAGTGTTCACTAATTATAATGTCTGAGTACTTATTAGCTGTTTCTTTTGAATGTTTTTGTTCTTTGGAACCATCATCATTACCGATGCAACTAACAATTTGAATTTCTGGATAATTTTCTTTTATCTCGTTATAAATAGCATCAAAATTACGCCAGTATAAATCTCCGAAGTGTCCGTTACCAAGTGCAATCATCTGAAGATTGAAAGGCTCAGAATGTCCGTCCTCAATTCTCTTTGCACCCCATTCGGTAGTTTCATCGCCGTTTGCATATTCAATCAAATCAAGAATGCTCTCAATATATTTGTCAAACTCTTTAGTTTCAGGTCTCAAAGAAATTTTATCAAGATACTCTTGCCATTCTTTATCGGTAATTGAACCCTTTGAGTATTTCTCAGCCATTTCCTTGTATTCATTTCTTGCAGAAACCATTATGCCTGAATTCAGCACAGGAATAGGAATAGCACCTACATCTTCACACAATACAAGATACTCATACATACCCATCATATTTGAATTGATATAGTAAACACCTTTATCATTATAACTATATGACTGTTTTCTTGATTCAACTGGTCCTACTGTATCTTTCCAACTTCCGAGTTCTTTTAATGATTTTCTTTCATCAAGTTCGCCAGTAGAAAAACGTATAAATGATGGTGACAACTGTTTTATTGCAGTTACAGTTTCAGGCTTAAGACTTGTATATGTCCATTTGTCCACATTATATCCATAACTATCTTCAGGAACCAATGTAGCATAATCCATATAGAAGGTACCATTTCCTTCACAAGTTAACAACATTGAGCCATCCGCAGTTACATCAGATTTAATTTCAAGATTTATCTTAGTCCAATCCTCACAAGTGTCCAAATTGAACTGATATTTTTCCTTATTACCTTCTGCAGACAATGAAAGAGTTATTGTACCAGTATAGTCCTCATTTTTAAAATATGCTGAGAACATATATGTTTTATTAGCTTTAAAGCCCATATCTGCACTCTTGGCGTTTTTTTGATTAATTTGATATGTCTTATAGTTAAAAAACTCGTGATATCCGATATTTTCAATAGCACCTGTACCCTCAATAGTAACAGAAAGGAATGTTTCATTACTTTTGCTCAATCCACCCTTTGAAAGCAACTCATATTCCTTGGTATTAAGATTCCACGATGCAACCGGATTCTTCTCATACTCAAATGAATTATTATTGACGAGGTTTGCCACCAATCCACTATCAATGGCGTCACCTTCGTTTTCAAGTGACAATCCATATAACCCGTCACTGACAGGGTGTGAAATGTTGTTTGCTGAAATTGTCATCGTGGGAGAAATCTTTTTTGAGGCTTTGCTTCCTACTAATGTCAAATTCACAGTTGCCATAATCACTATAGCCAAAACAACCGATAAAATCTTTTTCAAATGGTGTCACCTTCCTTAATATTCTATACTATATTATTTTACCAATAATACTTCATTCTGTCGAGAGTTTTTTAATTTTTTTATTCTCTTTTATTGATTTTTTCTCCCACTATATATATAATCAAAACATAATAGGATTTGGAGGACCACTCTATGGGAAAGAAAAAGATTTACACCATTTCAAACGCCCATCTCGACACCATTTGGAGTTGGGACTTTGAAACCACAGTTAGCAAATACATATACAATACTTTAAACGAAAATTTCCAACGATTTGAGAAGTATCCTGAATATAAATTCAACTTTGAAGGCTCTTATCGTTATGAGTTGATGAAGGAATATTATCCTGAAATGTGGGAAAAGATGAAAGACCATATTGCAGAAGGCAAGTGGAATGTTTGTGGTAGTGCCTTTGAAAATGGTGATGTAAATGTGCCATCACCTGAAGCACTTTTTAGAAATATTCTCCTTGGTAACGAATATTTTGATAAAAATTTTGGCAAACGTAGTTGTGACATTTTCCTTCCTGACTGTTTCGGATTCGGTTATGCTTTACCATCAATTATGCACCATGCAAACCTTAAGGGTTTCACAACACAGAAACTCACTTGGGGTTCTGCCTACGGAATTCCTTTTGACCTTGGTAAATGGTATGGTGTTGATGGAAACTATGTTTATGGTAACACAAATCCTGGCTCCTACACTACATCATTCTTAAAAATAAGAGATAAAAAATTCATTGTTGACAAATTAAAGGACAATGAAAAATATGACTTACCTATGACTGCTGCATTCCACGGTGTTGGTGACCGTGGTGGTGCTCCAAAGGAAATATCTGTTAAGACAGTTTGCGAAGAAATCAGGACAAATGACACAAGTGATATTGAAGTGTTGTCTGCTCCTGCTGACCAAATTTTCCGTGATATTGACGGCCTTCCTGAAGAAACAAAACAGAAATTACCTGTTTGGAACAATGAACTTGTTATGACAAATCACGCTGTTGGTGGCTACACTTCCCGTGCTATCGGTAAGCGTTGGAACAGACGTAACGAGGAAATAGCAGATATGGCAGAACGTGCTTGTGTTACTGCATCAACTCTTAACGGATATGAATATCCACAAGAAACACTCACAAAGGCTTGGAAACGAGTTATTGCTCATCAATTCCACGACGATTTGCCAGGCACATCAGTTCAACGAGCATACAGAAGAAGCTGGAATGACTATGCAATGTCACTTAATCAGTTTACAAATGAATATGAAGGTGCAGTAAAGTCAATTGCTAAAAATCTTGATACATCTTTTGTAAAAGGCACTGCAATTGTTGTTAACAACCCTATGGAATATGAACGCACAGGCGTTGTTACTGTTAAAATTCCTTCAAAATTCTGTGGCAGAAATATGACTGTGCTTGATAAGGACGAAAAGGAATATCCTGCACAGATTACAGAAGTTAAGAATGGTGTTGCTACTGTTCTTATCTGTGTGACTGTTCCTGCTATGGGTTACAAGGTGTTTGATTTAAGAAACAGAAAAAGCACTATTAAATCTAAACTTTCTGCATCCATCAACAAACTTGAAAATGAAAAATATATTGTATCACTTAATAGTAACGGTGATATTTCTTATGTTTATGACAAAGAATTAAAGAAAGAAATTCTTAAAAAGCCTGTTACAACTGGCATCTTTGATTACAATGGTAGCAGTAGTTGGCCTGCATGGGAATTAAATTATGACGAATTAAACCGTGAGCCACAAAACACAACTAAAATCAAAAAAATCCGAGTTATTGAAAATGGTCCTTGCAGAGTTGCACTTGAAATTGTAAAAACTTTTGAAAACAGCACTTTCACATCCATTGTTGCTCTTAGTCGTGGTGGTAAGGTTGTTGAGGTTTATAACGAAACTGAATGGCGTAGCAAACGTCACCTTGCAAAAGAATGTTTCTCATTCACTGCCGAAAGTCCCGTTGCAACATATGACCTTGGTCTTGGTGCAATCAAGCGTGGCAATATGAACGACAAGCTTTTTGAAGTCCCTGCACAAAAATGGGCAGACATTACTGATGAAAGTGGCGATTTTGGTGTTTCCGTTATCAGCGAATGTAAATATGGTTGGGATAAGTTTGACAACAACACCCTTCGTCTTACTCTTATGCATACTCCACTTAAAAACTATAAGGTTGACAGTATGCAATCAATGATGGAATTAGGACTTAACAGATATTCTTATGCAATTTTCTCCCACAAAGGTACAGTTGCACACGCTACACAGACAGAGGCTCGAAACTTTGTTATGCCAATGGCATCATTTATCGTTTCAAAGCACGAGGGTGAATATAGCGAATATTCATTTGGCTCACTTTCAGGAAATGCTATTTTACGAGCAGTTAAAAAAGCAGAAAACAGTGATGAAATCATCATCCGTGTCGGTGAAAGTGAAAAGGAAGCACAAAAAGATGTTACCTTTACACTCAATACTGAAATTATTTCTGCAAGGGAAATTTTTGCTTCCGAAGAGCATATTTCTGATTTCCAACTTACAGACGGCAAACTTGTATTCGACTTAAAGCCTTATGAAATCAAATCATTTGCTCTTACAGTTAAAAAATCAGATGCAAAAT